>NZ_JBQHVY010000016.1:0-67326 GCF_052064255.1 Oribacterium sp. HCP3S3_B9 | reverse complement strand
TAGAACCAGTTGGAGTAATTTTCCTTAGCACTCTCTGCAACACTGAGTTTTCATAAAGAAAACTCAGTCGTTTGCAGAGAGCCTACTGGTTCTTAGGGGGACAATTTTAGATTCTTCCGAACTCGAAGTACTGAGCTTCTGTTGCCGGCCCTCTGGGGTGTGCTCAGTGGATGTCCCCATACAGGATTCTGGCGAGCTCCGAGTCTTTGTCGAGGATGATGGTCTTGTCTCCGCTTCCGCTCAGGGATTTCTTCATGGCTTCGACGGAGCGGATATAGTTATAGAAGGAGGCTTTTTCCTCGGTATTATAGGCGTCCGCGAGGATCTCCATGTACTTCGCCTCGCCTTCACCGGACAGCTCCGCGGCCTGCTTTTCAGCTTCCGCCTTCCGGATGGAAACCTCCTTATCGGTCTCGTTCCGGATCTTCTGAGCCCTGGCGGCACCTTCCGCAGTATAGGATGCCGCGATGTTTTCACGCTCCGAAATCATGCGCTGATAAACGGCATCCTTGTTATCATCCGGCAGATCGAGGGCCTTGATCTCCGCCTTCGTGATCACGATCCCGTATCCGCCGATATCGGAATTCGCCTCCGCGGTGATCATATCGGTCAGCTTATCGCCGCGCGCAGCGATGATATCATCCTGACTCATCGAGGAAATGATATTCTTGGTGGCGTTGTATACGGCCACGCCGACACGATCCTCTGCCCCACTCGTCGACCCGTTCAGGGTCTGCATGAACTTCGTCGGATCCGTGATCTTCCAGACGATGTAGTTATCTGCGATCATCGACTTTTTATCCTTCGTGATGACATCCGACGGCTTCACATCATAGAGCTGCATCGCCTTCGTCACGAAACGGATGTTGTCGGCCACCGGCATCTTCGTATATAAGCCCGCTGCATCCTTGACATCCACGATCTTTCCGAAGCGCGTCACGACCGCGTACTGATTTTCAGACACCGAATAGAATACCCCTCGGGAAAGCAGCGGCAGGACGACCAGGAAAACCGCGCAGGCCACGAGGATGGTGACGACACTTTTCACCGCCTTCTTTACCCGCTCGAGCGCTTCCTTCTTCTCATTATTTTCCATTCTCGTCACCTCCATCCGCAGCCTCGACCGAGACATCCGCGAAGCTCTCCAGCGGCAGCATCGTCTGGGTACTGCCATCACTGATGATCACCTTCAGCTCCGGCAGCACATCTTCCATCGCTTCATAGAAGATCCGCTTCTTCGTGATCAGCGGATTCAGCTTGTACTGATCGTACATCGCGTTAAAACGGGCGACCTGTCCGCTGGCTTCCGCGATACGCGCTTCCTTCTCCGCTTCTGCCTTCTGGACAATGCTGTCGGCCGTCGCGTCTGCGGCCGGAATCTGCTCAGACTTATACTGCTTCGCTTTGTTGATCGTGGTATCCGCTTCCTGCTTCGCCGTCTCGACGGACTTGAATGCCGCAACGACATCCGAGGTCGGCGGCTCCACATCCTGAATCGACAGATTTACGATCTGAATCCCGATATCCGCTTCCTCCAGCGATTTCGTCAGCTGATCCCGCACCTCCGCCTGAATCTTCGACTTCTCCGTCGTCATGACATCATCGACCGTGAAATCCGACACCGTCGAACGGATCGCCGCCGCGGCCATGTTCGAGATGAAACGAACCGGCTCGTTCGAATTATAGAGATACTTCACCGGATCCGACACCTTATACTCGAGATAAAAATCCGTGTTGACCAGATTAAAATCCGAGGTGATGGTCAGCGAGTCACTCGTCGTTTCATAGTCCGGATTCTCACCATTCCGCTCGTTCGTGATCGTGTAGCCGATCGGCATACCATAGGTCGTCGTGTCCACCTTCTGCACCTGGTCGATAAACGGGATCTTAAAGTATATACCAGCGGTTTTGATGTCATTAACCTTCCCAAACCGCGTCACGACCGCCTGCTCCTGCTCGGACACCCGGTAAAACGACTGCAGCGCACAGCACGCCGCACCCACACATAGAAACATCGGAATCGCTCTCAGGATTCCCTTTTTTCCTTCCTTCATACGCTTCCATCTCCTGTATTTTCTGTAAACATGACCATTTTTCTATAAGCATGACCAGTACAACAAATGTTCAGTCATTTCATATTATCAAGGAAACTGCCGCTTCTCGTCAATCACTGATTTCAACAGCAGACAGAAAACGGCAAAAGTCTCGTAGCGATAAATACACGAAAGCCTGGAGGACCGGCAACAGAAGCCATACGTAGAGTTCGAGTAGAATCAAAATTGTCCTCCTTAGAACCAGTTGGAGTAATTTTCCTTAGCACTCTCTGCAACACTGAGTTTTCATAAAGAAAACTCAGTCGTTTGCAGAGAGCCTACTGGTTCTTAGGGGGACAATTTTAGATTCTTCCGAACTCGAAGTACTGTGCTTCTGTTACCGGCCCTCCGGGTTTTAAATCGTCGCAACAAAGCGGTCGAACGCGGCCTGGCCTTCCGGCGTGCGCTTGTAGACGCCGGCGTCCTCGAGCACCTGCATGAAGACGATACCGATCTCATCACGGAGGATACCCTCGAGGTTCTCCTCAGTGAGCTGCACGCCCTGTGCCGCGTACTTCGCGCGGAACTCGTCGACCCAGGCGGCGTGCTTCGCGAGCGCTTCATCGGCACGAAGATCCTTTCCAGCGAGAATCGCCTCGCGAAGGTCTGCCATCTCGCCCTTCAGACGGCTCGGCAGTACCGCGAGACCCATCACCTCGATGAGGCCGATGTTCTCCTTTTTGATATGATGGAGCTTCGCATGCGGATGGAATACACCGAGCGGATGCTCCTCCGTCGTGATGTTGTTCCGAAGCACGAGATCCAGCTGGAACTGATCGCCCACCTTGCGCGCGATCGGCGTGATCGTCGAGTGCGGTGTGCCCTCGGTCTCCGCGAAGATGAACGCGCTCTCATCCGTGTAGCCTCTCCACTTCGTGAGGATACGATCCGCAAGCTCGGCGAGACGTACCGTATCCGGACCACTCAGACGGATGACACTCATCGGCCACTTCACGATACCCGCCTCGACATCCTCGAAGCCCGGAACCGTAAAGCTCCGCTCCACCGGCGCCTTCGCCATCGCGAAGGTATAGTGACCACCCTGGAAGTGCTCATGTGCGAGGATGGAGCCACCCACGATCGGAAGGTCTGCATTGGACCCGACGAAATAGTGCGGGAACTGAGCGACGAAATCAAACAGCTTCAGAAACGCCGCCTTATCAATCTTCATCGGCGTGTGCGCCGCGTTCAGCACGATGCAGTGCTCGTTGTAGTACACGTATGGCGAATACTGGAAGCCCCACTCCGCGCCCTGAATCTCGATCGGGATGATACGATGATTCTCACGCGCCGGATAGTCCACACGACCACTGTAGCCCTCGCACTCATGACAGAGCTGGCACTTCGGATACCCCGTCTGCTTCGCCTTGCCCGCCGCCGCGATGGCCTTCGGATCCTTCTCCGGCTTCGACAGATTGATCGTGATATCGAGATCACCGTACTCCGTATGCGTCTGCCACTTCACATCCTTCTTCACACGGTAACGACGGATGTAGTCCGTATCCCGCGAGAAGGTATAGTACCAGTCCGTCGCCTCCTTCGGACTCTCCTCATAGAGACTCGCAAATCTCGCCTGCACCTCCGACGGACGCGGGGTCAGCGCACCCATCAGACGCGTATCAAACAGATCACGATAAACCACCGAATCACCACCCGTGAGCCCGTGCTCCACCGCATAATCATCCAGCGCTGCCAGTACATTCTCCAGGTACGTACCATCGGACACCATCCCCAGCGCATTCACCTTCTGATCCTCGCTCGCCTCCGTTTCATCGAAGGCAATGCTGTCGGCCTCCGCGATCACATCCTCCCTGGTCGCCGTCACCTCCGTGATGCCCAGCTCCAGCGTCACCGTATTCAGCGCCCAGATGATATCCGCCTCCTCAATCAGCCCCGTCTTCAACGCATACGCCACCAGATCCTTTACAGCCATCTGAATGTCCATAGTTCTATCTCCTTACATAAATCATTTCATAACGTAAACAGGCTATTGCCGAAAGCCGGTATCGGGCAGTCTTGCGCATTCAAAGAACAGGTAAGGTCGAGCCCGGACTTGTGGTCCGAGCTCGATCCCTTCGGGATACCGATCGAAGATCGGTACATGTACGTTCCGGCCTTTGCCTGATGCAAAGGCCTGCTCTGAAGGGATGTACACGATGGACGGACAGGTGCTTTCCCTGTCCGATCCATGTGCACATCCCGAGGGTTCTGTCCTTTGAACTAAGTGGGACGCCCGATATCGGTTTCGGCAATAGCCTCAAAGTATTTAAGAATTATATCCGTTCGGATTCTTCTGCTGCCAGTTCCAGGAATCGCGGCACATATCCTCGAGGTCGAACTCCGCGGTCCAGCCGAGCTCCTTCTCTGCCTTCGCAGGGCTCGAGTAGCAGGTCGCGATGTCGCCCGGACGACGCTCCCGAATCACATACGGAAGCTCCTTGCCGCAGGCCTTCTCAAACGCATGGATGACATCCAGTACCGAATAACCATGACCGGTACCCAGATTGCAGATGAATACACCATCCTTCTTTGCGAAACGCTCGATGGCCTTTACATGACCACGTGCGAGATCCACGACGTGGATATAATCACGAACGCCTGTACCATCCGGTGTATCATAATCGTTGCCGAAGACATTAATCTCCGGAAGCTTGCCGATCGCCACCTGTGCCACGTACGGAAGCAGGTTGTTTGGGATGCCCTTCGGATCCTCACCGATCAGACCGGACTTGTGCGCACCGATCGGGTTGAAGTAACGAAGCAGGATAACATTCCACTCCGGATCTGCGGTATGAATATCCGTCAGAATCTGCTCCTGCATCCACTTGGTCCAGCCATACGGATTCGTGCAGGTACCCTTCGGACAGTTCTCCGTGATTGGAATCTCCGCCGGATCGCCGTATACGGTCGCAGAGCTAGAGAAAATGATATTCTTGCAGCCATGCGCACGCATCTCGTCGGTCAGATTCAGCGTGGAACCGATGTTCGTACGGTAATACTCGATCGGCTTGTGCACAGACTCACCGACCGCCTTCAGACCTGCGAAGTGAATGACCGCATCGATCTTATTCTCATCGAAAACACGCTTCACCGCTGCACGATCCATCATATCATCCGGATAGAACTTCACCTTCTTACCGGTGATCTCCTCGATCCGGTCCACGGCCTTCTGATTTGAATTATACAGATTGTCGATGATCACAACATCATAGCCTGCGTTCAGAAGCTCCACACATGTATGGCTTCCGATATATCCAGCACCACCTGTTACAAGAATAGTCATAATATTTCCTCCTCTAAAATTAAATAATGGAAGGGCCATCGCCGATGCTGACCACGTAGAAGGTGCAGTCATAGCCGATGCGCTTCTTATACGCCTCGCCGACCTGCTTCTCGAAGGTCTCGATGGCGTCGTCCTTTACGATGGAGACGGTGCAGCCGCCGAAGCCGCCGCCGGTCATACGAGAGCCGATGACACCCGGTACCTTCCATGCCTCCTCGACGAGGACGTCAAGCTCCTCGCAGCTGACCTCGAAGTCATCACGAAGAGAGACATGGGATGCGTTCATGAGCTTTCCGAACGCCTCGATGTTCCCGGCCTTGAGATCTGCCACAGCCTCGATAGCACGGTTGTTTTCATAAACCGCATGCATCGCACGCTTCTGGACGATCGGATCCGTGAGGGCGGCCTTATGTGCCTCGAAGTCAGCATTGGACAGATCACCGAGGGTCTGGATGCCGCACTCCTTCGCGAGGATCTCGCGTGCCTCCTCGCACTCACGACGGCGATCGTTGTAGGCGGAGCCGACGAGCTTATGCTTCTTATTGGTATTCGTCACGACGAGCTTCATGCCGTCCAGCACGACCGGTGCGTACTCATAGTTCAGCGTCGCGCAGTCGAGGAAGATGGCGTTATCCTTCTTACCCATCGCACTCGCGAACTGATCCATGATACCGCAGTTCATGCCGGCGTAGTTGTTCTCGGCGTCCTGACCGATTAGGGCGAGGTCCACATTTGTGACCTCTGTAAAGCCGAACAGATCACGGATGATAAAGCCGGTCAGCACCTCGAGGGAGGCACTGGAGCTGAGGCCCGAGCCGTTCGGGATGTTACCGTTGACCACGATGTCGAGGCCACTCTCGAGCTTGAAGCCACGCTTCTCAAACGCCCACATCACACCCATCGGGTAGGTGATCCAGCGCTCTTCCTTCAGTGGATTGAACTCGTCGAGGGAAGTCTCGATGACACCGTTGCTGCTCAGGTTCACGCTGTAGAAACGAAGCTTCCGATCCGCACGACGACGGGCGGCCGCATAGGTACCGATGGTCAGTGCGCACGGGAAAACGTGACCACCATTGTAGTCCGTATGCTCACCGATCAGATTGACACGGCCCGGTGCGAAGTAACACTTCACGCCATTCGTATCACCAAATTTCTCCTCAAATGCCTTCAGCGCATTCTCCTTGTACGAAAGATCCATCTTTTCCTCCTTGCCGCCGCGGTCGTCCATGGTACCGACTCCCGAAAAACACCGAAATCCCACGAAACATAGGCTTTCAGCACAAGGGCAGCTACGATATCCGCGCACGCGTGGTAAAATTTTAACACATACAGCTATTATTATAAAAAAGAGGTTTTTCACAGTCAACGCGAAAAACCTCTTTCAATCTGTAAAAATCTTAGGTGGGGAATCGTTCAGGCAGGGACCCGGCTTGATTTCAACGGTCTCTACGTATGGCCTCCGTTGCCGGCTCTCCGGGTCCCCTGCTGTCTGAACGGTTGCCGTTTACGTGCAGTAACGAAATGACTTATCGCTGAGAATCCTTGAGAAGATGAGGCCGAGCGGCTCGAAGTCCAGGGGACAGAGATGAAACAGGAGGGCCATGATCCAGGCCGACAGGGTCGCGACGAGAATGATGATGAGCGCGTAGCTCAGGCGCTCGAGTCCACTCCGAAGATCGAGCTTCGCGAGATCGATGCCACTGGTGATGAACGGAAAGCCTGGGATGATGAAGAGCATCGCGCAGATATAGCCGGCTTCATGGATCGGCGCCAGTCCGAACAGCAGCTGCGCGAGCCGCAGAAGGATCGTGTAGGTCAGGCAGGCCGCAGCGACCGAGACCGAGACATTCATAAAGAGCGTATAATGGTGTTTGATCAGCTTGCAGCGGACCGCATTGCCGATGCCCGCGCCACAGAAGGCGAGCAGCATTTCCGGCAGACCGCCGCCCAGCAGGAAGGTGAATCCACCGCACGCGAGCGCCGCCGCGAGGCCGAGCTTCGCCGGACTATACAGCCCATGAATATGCTCGATGTCGTCAAGCGCTGCGTGAAGCTCTGCGCCGGTCATGAAGATGCCCCTCGTCGGGAAGTCCGCGACGAACTGTTCGAGACGGTTCAGCTTCGAGGTATTGACGCCGGTGTTCGTGAGGCAGAGCGACTGCGACACGCACTCCTCGCCATCGAAGCAGTTATACGTGAGTGACATGAGGCCAATGTCTACAGTGCAGGTCACCCCGAGCTCTCGTGACAGCGTGTTCATCGAGCTCCGCACCCGCCACGCTCCGGTGCCGCAGGACAGAAGCTCGAGTCCACAGCGGCCGATGATGGCCGACTATTCGATCAGGCTTGCCTCCGTGATGGGGATATCCGCGTCATCCGCGGTGTACTCCATCCAGTGCACCTCCATATGATTTCGTAAAGCAGCTTCCAGCTCCATGACAGAAGCACCTCTTTTCCCTCTATCCCTCTGCCATACGGCAACCGATCTTCTCTTCTTCGATGGCCGACGGGGCCAGCGAAGATAATCCATGCTCCGCGGATGCAGCCACGGATGAAATCGTAGACATCATAAACACCTCTCATTCCGAGGCTTATTTTAGTCGCTTCACGTCATATGTAAACTGTATATTTGATATCATTCTTATGTCAATTTGACATATGGAAGCCGTTCAGGCATGGGACCCGGAGGGTCCCATGCCTGAACGATTACGGCTGGTTGTCGATGATGGTAAATCGTGTTCAGAACACTCCGGCGGCGTTCAGTGCGATGATCCAGAGGAAGATCGTGAACATGGAGCTCACGGTGCTGATCGCCAGCATTTCTCCGGCGAGCTCGCCGTCGCCGCCCATGCTCTGGCTCATCGGGAAGATGGCGTTCGCAAGCGGGGTCGCGTACAGAGAGAACAGGATGAAGAGCTCGATGCCGCGGAAGCCGAGGAGGTAGCAGATCGTCGTGACAATCGCCGGCAGGATGACGAGCTTCAGCACGGTGCAGATTGTGATGAGCTTTAGGTTCTTCCGGATGTCCGGCAGCACCAGCGTCGCGCCACAGATGAAGATCGCGAGCGGCGAGGTCATATCCGAAATCGACTTGATCGGCTTCAGGATGCAGGCCGGCAGTGAGATATGCAGCGCTCGGAACACGATCCCGGCGATGGCACCGATGATGAGCGGATTCGTGAGGATATTCCGGAGCATCTTCGCCGCACTCGTCTTCTCTCCCTCCGTCCGTCGGAAGTACTCGAGGATGAAGACCGCCGCGATGTTGTAGATCGGCACGCAGCACGCGATGACGATCGATGCGAGCGACCCTGCCTCTTCTCCGTACATGCTGACGGCGAGGGGTAGTGCAAACATCAGGGTGTTGGACCGCCAGGTGGCCTGGGCCACGACGCCTCGCTGCGGGTTTCCCTTCACGAACAGCGGTGTCAGCAGAACGGTGAGTAGGATCGCCGCAAGAAGGATCACGACCGCGGTCAGCGCCAGCTTTGTGTTCGTCTGAAAATCCGCCTTCGAATTATAAAGACTGTTAAACATCATGAGTGGAAAAAACGCCTTGAAGACGATCTGGTTCAGACGCTTATAGAAGGTCTCATCACCGAACCCCAGGTGACGGATCAGATATCCGTACGACATATAACAAATAAACGGTACGACGGCGTTCGCCGCCACGAAAAAGCTTTCCATACATTTCCCCTTTCCATTTCACTCATGCTGCTACGTAGATTTTTTACCGGTCTTCGGACGCTTCCATCCCTTCACGACATGCTTCACGTGAAGATTCGGCTTGCGGCGGCGGGCCGTACGCGTCGCACCGGCACGCTTCGGCTTTTCGTCGCCGGAAGCTTCCGGAGATGGTGACGATGCGTCGGCAGAGGCATTGGCCGGATGAAGCTTCGCGTGCAGCTGACGACGCCGGCGGCGCGGCTTCTTCCCCTCCCGCTCGACGCGGAATCGGTTGATCTCGTCGAAGATGCGGGTGTAATCGCGCTCGAACAGCTCCTCCGACATCTCGAGGCGGAGCGTCTCATACGGCACGCCCGCGAGGATCTTTTCGATCACGTCCTTCTTCGAGATGCGGTCATACTTATGCTTCAGATGACGATACACGATGTGCTGCAGCTCCGGACGCCAGAGAAGGCTCAGCTTCCGCGCCGGATCGATCCCAGGATTCGGCTTCGGGCGGCGCAGCACATAGAAATCCGCGCGTCCCTCGACCTCCTCGACGGTGATGATGCCCCAGCTCGCCGGCACATGCTCCTCGACGTGCATCGCGTGGCGCGTGCCGACGACGATGATGTTCATGTCGAAGTAACGGTCGTAGTCCTCGACCTGCCCCGCGAGTCGCGTGTAGGTATCGGCATCCGACTTGATCTCGATCCCCACGAAGCTGTCCGGTGTCACCATGATGACATCCGCACGGCTCCCGCCCATATTCTTTTCCTCGATGATCCGGATGCGCCCGTAGCTCTCCTCCAGGAAAGCAAACAGCGGCTCACGGATGTCCCTGTCCTTTAACATAGTGCACCCATTTTCTACTCGTGAAATAGCTGACAGCCCTGCACCATACAGCGATTTCCACGACGCGTTTTTCAGACGCATATCTTATTTAGAATATCTTTTCAACACGATGAAGTAATGTTCAGAATGTAAAACAATCAGGTATTATCATAGCACGCGCTCGGCCTGCCGTGAACGCTCAAGGGGATAACTCGCACGGTGACCGTTATCGTATAAAACACAAAATCTTCAAACAAAATTAATTGTTTTTTCTATGATAAAAGGGTAATATGTAGCGGTATATCGAAAATGTGAAACCACTTCATAAGGAGAAGTACTATTATGGATTTTAAGGAATTTTTCGAGCAGAATAAGAAGGCCTGCATCGGCGGCCTGGCAGGTGCTGTCGTGATCCTCATGGGGATCGCGGTCGCAACCAGCCATACCGGTGGTGACAGCACAGTGGAGACCGCAGCCGCTTCCACCGAGGCAGCCGAGACGACCACCGTCGAGACCGCACCGGTCGAGGTTACCCGTGGCGATTTCTATGATAAGCTGAATTCCGGCAATGCAGTCAACGTACTCGTGCTCGGCGACGGCTTCGCATACGGCGACGGCGCGACGAACCTCGAGGACAGCTGGTCCGAGCAGCTCTCTCAGAAGCTCGGTGATGCATTTAAGTCAAACGTATTCGTAAACAACTACGCGCTCGCTGGTGACAACGGTGCCTACGCCGGCTTCGTCATCGCAAACGAGCTCACCACCGATGTCGAGTATGACGCCGCTGTACTGAGCTTCGGAAGCTACGACGATCAGGACACCTTCCCGGCCTTCTACGAGGCCCTGATCCGCGCCCTGAATAAGAAGTTCCCGGGCATCGAGATCATCTCCCTCATCGAGCCGTCCAGCGTGACGAACCCGGACGGTCCTGCGGCGGCCAATGCAGACGCCATCAAGAACATCACCTCTCACTACCTCGGCGAGACCATCGACATCGCGAAGGGCTTCGAGGATGCCGGTAAGGATGTGAAGAAGACCGTCGCAAAGGATCAGATCAACCAGAACGATGAGGGCAACGACATCACGTCCGATGTCATCCTGTCCGCGATCCAGGCATCCGCTGCCGCTGGTGATCAGAAGGGTGAGACCCAGACCATCCAGCCGCTCGACGAGAAGATCTCCGAGCTGGAGAGCTTCGCTTATATCCCGGCAAGCAGCTTCGCAAAGCTGAACGACACCACCTACGAGATCCTCTCCGATTACGTAACCGACGCCGACGGCAACAAGCTTCAGGGCCTCCTCGGTCTCGACTACGATTATCTGACCGGTGACAATGATGTCTACGTGACCGTCGATGGCCAGCCGTTCGGTCGCCACAGCGTGAAGTTCGACGGTGCCGAGTCCGAGCAGCACATCGTGCTCATCAACGATAACTTCACTTCCGCGGATCACGTCACCATCAAGTTCGCGACCAAGGAAGAAGCCGATACCTTCGCAGGTATGAGCATCTGTGGAAACATTGCCCTCCCGGAGAGCTTCGATAAGTTTGAAACCATGGCGGCAGACGACGAGCTGAGCGCCGAGGATCTCCTCGCAGCTGTTGAGGAGACCAACGCAGACGGTACCCCTGTTCTTCAGCAGGCTGGCGCTATGGAGGAGGGCGATATCGCGGTCGGCGGTCCTGGCTCCGGCGTCGTAGCGGAGGGTGGCGTACTCGCACCGCAGGAGTCTGTTCCAGAAACCACAAAGTACGAGACCACGAACCCGACCCGTTACAACAGTGAAGGTATCCTCGAGGAGAAGTATAACGGCGAGTGGTATGAGGTCGAGCTCGAACCTGTCACCGACGCAAACGCAGGCGTATACGCAGCCGGTGTCGATCATCCGGGTGCACAGCCAACTACCATCGTCGGCAAGAACGCAAAGCGTAAGTCCAAGGCGGCCGGCCCAGGCGGAGACACCGAGGAAACAACGGTAAGCAGCGCAGCAGCCGCAGCTGCCGCAAACGGCACCACCGCTACCCAGGCAGCCGCTGCTGCCGGTACCGAGACCGCTGCACAGACCACTGCAGCCGCAGCGGACGCTTCCAGCTTCGCAAACCCGGGTGCGCAGGTCAAGGCCGCTGGTGACTACAACATCAACGAAACCGATGCAAACGGCAAGGTAATCGCAAGCAACGGCCGCCTCTCCATCAGCAGTGGCGACGATGACGAATAAGTCATAGAGCTTGCATCAAATCCAGACAATCCTGATCGATCGAATGGATTACATATTAAAAAGAACGCGGAGGACTCTCATCGGTTCTCCGCGTTGTTGTTTCTGTAGAATAGCTCAAATATGACAGCTACTCTTCTTCAAATGAAATGCACGCAAATACATATAAAAGTGTGATATTTCTCACACTTTTATTAATAATAATGTGATTTTTTATTTCTTCTTCACCATACACCGCTTCTTGAAGAACGAGATGCCATAGCACAGGATTTCATCGTAGTCGTCCTCGTATTCCTTCGCGTACATGCGCTCATCGATCTGCTGCAGGGCGACGTCGCACGCACGTTCGAGCTGGCCGAGGGACTTCGTGTATTACGCTTCGAAGATCGCGACGCGGGCGTGGATGCCATCGTGCACGACCACGTCGCTGCGGCCCTCGCCATGTTCCTTATTCGAGTCGACCATATAGCCGGCACCGGTAAAAATACCGGCGAGGAACGCATGGTAGAAATCCTCACGGTAATCATGGTAGCTGATGGTCCGGCGAAGCAGCGCATTCATCTCCTTCGTGATGGCCACACTGTCGCCCTGCCACACGGCGTCGAACAGCGCCGTCCGGTTCCACGTCTTCGCGCTGTCATCAAACCAGCGCATGACCGTCATTTCGAAGATGTCACGGATCTCTGCATTCGGGATCATCAGGGCAATGCACCCCTTCGGAACCTCTCCCTCGATGTCTTCGGCACGTGCGACGGTCAGATAGCCACTGAGGTACAGCAGACTCCAGAGATTATCCTCCGAAGAATGGATGAGGTCATAGGTCAGGTTCTCATCCACACTCTGAACGATGACGCCGCCGGCCATCAGAGTCTCCAGCTTCTGCGTGATGTCGCTGCCTGCAACGTCGATGAAGGAACGGATGATCGCGTTATCACTGGTGTTTTTCCAGTAGCTCACCGGCTCTGCTTGCGGGTCCCGCTGCAGCTCCAGCATATAGTTCATCACATCCCACGGACAGTACACATCCGAATCCCCGAAGTGGTAGCCATCGTACCATCTCTTCACACGATCTGCCCGGTCGGAGACATTGGCATCCTCCAGGATACAGTCGACCTCCTCCTACAGGAAGCCGAAGTACTCGCCCAGACGGGCGTGCAGAACATACGCATGCTCCTGATACAGAAGTGCGATTTCATACAGAAACTGACCATACGCATCCTGGAAGTTCAGGCCATCCACCTGCCGAAGCGTGATGAAGACCATCGGATACCGGTTCATCCATGCAGCACACAGCGCAGGATACGATGCGATTTCGAGACCCTCAAACAGCGCCCGATGATCCTTCCGGATGTCGAAGAAAGCCTCCAGCATGCTCATTCCCAGGGTCTTACCGAAACGACGCGGACGAGTGATGAGCATGACCATAGGTGTTCGCTCTGTAAGAATCTCTTTGATCATCCCCGTTTTATCAACGTAGTAATATCCTTGACTTCGAATCTTCTCGAAATTCGAAGTACCAACCGGAAAATATAAATACTTCATGTTTTTTACATAACATACATTGTCATTCTACTTACGTTTTTCCCATCTGCTCCAGGCAACATTTTTCTTTTCCCTCCAGACGCTGTCGACACGTATTACCATCGTTTCCTATAACCCTCACCCATATGCCAGCGTCTCTTTTGGTTTGTTTGCCCACCCCATTCGACGTTCTTTTTCTATTTACTTATCGGACCCGCCCCATGCAAACAAACAAAAATCGACGCCAATGCATCCTGACCGGAGTGAAATCGGATGAAAAACTTGTAATCGGAGTTTTAGAAAGGCGGCATGCGGATCACTGTCATAACGGTTTCCGAAGTTTTCACAAAAACCATTTATAGAATTCTTGCGCCATTAGTTTTTTTGATCTTTGTTACAAACAAGCGATTTTCGGGCTGAGAGCCATTAGATGATTTTCGCAAAGAAAGGATTTCAAAGAGCGATGCCATTATGTTTTCTGGAGTTTGTAACAAACAGGGCATTTTAAAGGTTCGTGCCATTAAGTGACTTTTACAAATCATTAATTTCAGTGATCTGTGACATTAGATTATTTCACAGAATAAGAAATATAAAACTCTGTGACATTAAGTATGCGGCGACGAGACTGGCTCAGCTGGGCGAATGAGGAGCAGACTCAAACTTCCCAAGGGGAGCCGTGGGTGTCTGAACTGTTACACATAAGCAAGGGTTGGGTCACTCAAAAAATATGCTTGGCGGTGTCTCACGCCCGCTCGCTATCGCCTTGACCTTCATGCTAATATAAATCACAATATAAGCACGAAAGCTTGGTATAATATGGAGCGATGAATGTGTGACGATATATGGAGGTATTATTATAAATGCAATTAACACCAGTACAGGTTAGAGATTCGTTGATGGAGGGGCTAAATGATGCTCGTCTGCTCGCTGTTGCCTCTGAACGTATGGCGCACTTCGATCCTGCCTCTTTGATTTCCGAAGAAGAAATGAACCGGCGCCTCGGTATTTCCGACAACGATCTCACAGGTTTTGACGAGGTGGATATCGAATGAAGCATTCAGATTTAGAATTATGCAAAAATAAAAATAATTCCTGTGACTCATCCTTCTCTTCTTCGGTGATTAAGGATGTAAGGAACAGAAAACAGGATATCCGATTCAAAAACGAAAGGAAATAATACTATGAGAAAGAATATGATCAACAGCAGCATGAAGAGCATCCTCCTCGCGGGGATCCTGATCGCGACGGTCGCGACGACGGCGTGTGCGGGTGTGAAGGCGCAGGGCGTGACACCGAAGACCACCGAGACAGAAACCAGCGGTCCATACGTACCGACCGCGGATATGAATCAGGAAGCAGCGAAGCCGGAGGCAGGCATGGCGTTCGATGACGCATACACGAAAACCGACGCAAATCAGGAGGCGGGCATGGCGCTCGATGGCGCATATACAAGCGCTGACGCGTCGGATCTTCAGATCAACTACTACGATACCGAGGAGGCGGGTGGCATCATGACCCTGGAAGCCGCGAACCACTGGGCGCGCTTCGATTTCTTCTCGAATCCGACGATCGGCGAGGACTGGAGCTACACCATGGATAACAACATCCTCGATGTCGAGAAGACCTACACAGCGAAGGATCCGTCCGATACCATGAATATCAATGATGGCACCACCCGTTTCATGCTCACCCCGAACGCACTCGGCACCGTGACCGTCACCTTCAACTACGGTAAGGCCGGCGCAGAGCCGGATGACACCATGATCTACACCTTCGTGGTCGATGAGGATCTCCGCATCACCCTCGTGAAGGCCGAAAATCCACACGGTGACAAGAGCATGATCGTACGCCCGGTCGTAAAGTAAACAAAAAAGCGATGACTCCTCTTTTGAGTCATCGCTTTTTTGTTTACCTGTTTTACAGTTCTTCGACGGCCTTCGTGAAGATCTCGCCGGCGGCGCGGGCGAGCTGGGCAATGTCGTGAATCCGAACCTGATGATGGCCATACATGAGGCTGAGGTTCCCGAGGTTTTCTGTTCGTCCGAGGAAAAGTCCGTACACGAGGATGCCTTGGGCGCGCATCTCCGCGATGGCGTCGGCGGCGTCATCGACCGCCGGGCGGCCTTCATAGGCACTGCCGAAGGGGTACTTCTCACAAGCGGAAAGGCGCGTCGAGTCATCCGGGCTCGCATCCGTCAGGACGATCAGGATGTGTTTTCGGTCACCGGGGCTCCCGCCGGCAGCCATGCCGGGTTTCAGTGCAGACGGCCCGCCAGCACCGGGCATGCTGTGATTTCGCACACCTCCATGCTCCGTTGACATGGTGGCTTTCTGTGCTTCCAGGCGTCGATCAGCTGCCGGCATGCCCGTGCTTCGTGCTTCAGAAACAGCGAGGTTTCGCCGGCTTCCGTGCAGGAGCTCCTCCGCGGCGAGGCGCAGGCCGAGGCCGTCGCGGTTCCAGCCGGCGGCATAGAAATGAAAGAGGTGCGCGCAGTCCCGCTCGGAGAAGTCCTTCATCTTCTCAAGAACAGTGTAGCCGCGGAGCGAGCGGAAATTCCAGACAGCGGCCGGCATGTGGCAGTTTTTCAGCGCTTCCGCGAGGATCCAGGCCTCGGCAGCGAGCTGCTCCTGCATCTGCATGCGGGAAGCGCTGGCGTCGAGCAGCAGCGTCACATCGAGCGGCATCTCCCGCTCCGGGCGCTGCTTTTCGAAGACATCCGGGTCATGCACGACCGGCATGCGCCAGGCGCGCACCGGATCGAGGCGGCCCACAGGGGCATGCACTGCGACGTTCTCCCGAAGATCCGACAGCGTGAGCTCGAGGCGCGCCGAAAGGCGTCGCACGAGTGAACGCGCAAGCTCTCCCTCCGACTCGAAGAAGCGCCGGTTCGCGAGCGCCTGCTGCGCACTGTCCTGCCGCACCTTCGCCGTTTCAGAGTCGAAAAAGCCGCCACGCGACGCTGCCACGTCTGTCCGGGTGCCTGTCCCCGAAGCTTTTCCTGCCCCATCTTCCGTTCTCTGATTTGTCCGACTGATGTCGTTCATCTGTGCACCAGATTTCTCGCGCAACCAGGTCCGGCCATCCGAAGAGCCCATACCGAACTTCCCATCCGTCACATACACGTGGCAGCCGCGGTGCCCGCCGACGCAGAGCCGCGCCTCGAGCTGCTGCAGATCCTCGTCCGTATACAGCGAGCGTCCGAAGCAAGCTGTGATGTAGGCGCGCTCACCCGTCGCCCCCGCGCCGCCGTGCTTGCCATCCGAAGCCACCGGCGTCCCGGCGGAGGCATTGGCCGCGTACGTGTTTTTCATCATCAACGTGTCGGTGTGCTGGTGCTCGGTTCTGAAAATGTGCTGCAGAATCCAGGCCTCCACCGTGTTCAGGCGAATGTGCACGGGCTTCACTTCAGCCTCTCCGCGGTAGGCGAAGAAGCGCGTGAGGATCGCGCGAAGGGTGGCGGCCACCTCGTCCGAACTGAGATCCGGGTCGAGCTCGAGGGCAGCGGCGAGGGCCCTGCGGTCGGGCGCATACACCCGCGTTTTCCGGCCGAGCACGCGGCTCCAGCGGATCGTCTGCTGGTCGAGGAGGCGCTTGTTTTCCGCCATCCACTGCTGGCGATTGAGATTCTGAAGGTGCGCGAAATACGCCTCGGCATGCTGCACACGAAGCGTCTCAAGTGCGGGACGGGACGGCAGCTCACGCGCATAGACGTAGGACTCGATGCCGAGCCAGAGGGTGTCACTGAGGATCGCCGCACGCCGACTCCGGGACACTTCCTCGAGCAGCGCCTCCGTCGGGCGACCGAGCCACTTATGTGCGAGCCCGATGACGAGGTTCATGTAGAGGTCCGCGCTGCCATCCTCTGTAAACGACAGAAAATCCGGCGTGAAGGCATAGTCTCCCGCTGCCGTCCACACCAGATTTTCCGCTCTTTTCCGCTCGTCTTCTGTTCCAGCCATACCTCACCTCAGTCAAATACTTCTCTCCCGTCGCGGTCCGGGATCCGTGCAGTGATCACGTCGCGGATCAGCTGCTGCTCATGTGGGTCGAAGCACTTGTTGACGATGCCCATGTCGAGGGCCGTGCGGATCGAGATACCGAACTGCATGAGGCCGATCGCATCCTGCAGGCCGCGCAGGTCCACCGCCCGCTCCGAAATCTCCGCGTGCTCCGCCTTGTCATTCAGCTCATAAAAGAGCTTCACAAACTGGTCACGCCAGCTCTTCCGGATCGTCAGGAAGCGACCCTCGAGCACACGGCAGAGGTTCTCCTCCGAGATGATCGGCATCGCGATGACGAGAAAACGCGACGCCAGCGCCTCATTGAGCTCGCGCGTGCCTTCGTAGCCGTAGTTCATCGTCGCGATGAAACGTGTCGCCGGATGCAGCTGCAGCCGCTCATAGCCCGGCACATCGATGACCCGCCGGTGATCCAGCACACTGTGCAGCACCGCCAGCGCCTCGTTCTTCGCCATGTTGATCTCGTCAAGCACCGCGAAGCCGCCGTATTTACCCGCGAGGTAGACCGGCCCCGGTTTGAACACGACCCGACTTCCATCGAAGCTGTCCGCCCCGATCATCGACGCCGCATCCATCCCCACATGGAAGGACACATCCCACACCGGGCGCTCAAACAGCGCCGCCAGATTCTCGCAGAGGATGTTCTTGCCCGTCGCCTTCGGCCCCGACAGCAGCAGATTTCGCCCGCTGAGAAGCGCCGCGACCGTCGCCTCCCAGATCTCCCTGCCATAATACGGACACTCCGGCGTCGGGATTCTCGCCACCAACTCCTGTGTTAATACGGATGCATCGGAAGCATACGCCTGCGCCTTATTCAGAAGATCCGAATCCACGCCATCCTTCTGAAGTAATTGAATTAAATTCTCTTTCACTTTCATATTCACATCTCGTCCCACTACTCGTAATCGAAGTTCAGAAACATAGGTTTGATTTCGACGACTTCATCGTACTCCTTCTGCGAGACGGTGACGCTCGAGTTCAGGGCCTGCAGGTCCTTCTTCACGAGGGCGAGGGCGTCCGCCGGTGTTTCAGCGCGGCCCTCGCGGATCACGCGGATCATGCGTTCGATCACAACCGGATGGGCATAGCGGGCCGGCACGTCGAGGGCTTCACCGACGAGCGCGTGCTCCATCTGCTCGACGGCAGAAGCATTGGCCTCACGCACCTTCTGCACGTTGTTCTGTGCGTTCGGCAGCACACGCGACGCGGCGAGCAGAAAGATGATCGCGAAGCCGAAGAACACGACGTAGATCGCGGTCGTACCGCCCTGCAGGAGTCGGACAATGCCGAAGGCCGTCGCGCAGATGGCCATGATGAGGACGACGAGGGCCACCCATTTCGCGCTCGGATTCACGCGCTGGACGATGCGGAGCTGCTTCGCAGACGCGGAGAGCTGGCGGTACAGTGCCGGCTGCTTCTCAAGCGTCGCCTTCTCCGCCTCGAGCTTCTCGATCGTTGCTTCGGCAGCCGGCGTGAGGTGCTCGGCGTAGCGCCGCTTCTCTTCCTCTTCCGCGGCACGCAGCTTCTGCTCGGCCTCGCGGCTGTGGGTCGGGAGCTCCGGACAGCGCTTCGCGACCTCCTCGAGAAGCGTGTCCGCGAACGGCTCAGCCTGCACAGCACAGCTGATCTGGTGCCCGCTCTTCAGCTCCACGACGATGTACGCCATACTGCCGAAGATCCCCTTGCCGGTGAAGCCGCCCTTCGACATCGCGACCTGCTTGAAGATGCGGTTCATGTCCGTGAAGAGGACGTAACGGCTCCGGTCCAGCATCAGCGAGGACAGGAACACGGCCCGATCGCTGACGCCGAGACGCCCGATCTTCACCATGTGCTTCTTTTCGATATTCAGTTCCTCCGGAGACAGGTCCGTGGCCACGGCTGATAAAAACATTCCCATAATTTCGTCAATCCTTTGCTGTAGATTTACAAAAGGCGGAAGTGCCACCACCTCCGCCTTTCGCATGAATATTCAGTTTTAAGTTTATGCCTTCGCAGGCTTCTTCGTAGCCTTCAGGAAGAGACCGAGGAAGAGAATGGCGACGATGATGCCGATCGGATAAGCGACCATGGTGTTGTAGATCGTCGCGCCCTCTGCAGTCTTCTGGTTCACGAAGCCACCGAGACACTCCGGAGCGAGGATGAAGTAGGTCGCGCTGACGGCGCTCATGAAGGTCGCCGGTACAGCGGTGATCCAGTAGTTCTTCTTCTCGCGGAAGAGGTACATCGATGCGGCCCAGAGGACGATCATCGCGAGGGTCTGGTTCGTCCAGCTGAAGTAACGCCATACGATGGTGTAGTCGAGCTGGGAAATGATGGCACCGGCACCGAGTACCGGGATCGTCAGCATTAACCTCGTCTTCCAGTTCTTCATGTCGAGGCCAGCCCAGTCGGCGATGGTCAGACGTGCGGAACGGAAGGCGGTATCACCAGAGGTGATCGGGCAGGCGATGACGCCGAGCATCGCGAGTGCGACACCGACGGAGCCCATGGTCTTGATGCAGACGTCGTAAACGGCGGCAGACTGACCACCTGCGAGGCTCTCCTGCAGTCCGGTCGAAAGTCCACCGGTCTTCTCATAGATCGCGCAGCCGGCAGCGGCCCATACGAGGGCGATGATGCCTTCGCCGACCATCGCGCCGTAGAATACGAAGTGGCCCTGCTTCTCGCTCTTCAGGCAACGTGCCATCAGCGGGGACTGGGTAGAATGGAATCCGGAAATCGCGCCGCAGGCGACGGTGATGAACATGAAGGACCAGATCGGGGTTCCCTTCGGGTGCATGTTGTAGAAGTTCGTCCAGATCTCAGGGATCGTGTAGGCCGGATTCGTCATGATACCGAAGATAACACCGACAGCCATCGCGATCAGGCAGATACCGAAGATCGGGTAGATACGTCCGATAATGGCATCGATCGAGATGAAGGTGGCGATGAAGTAGTACAGCAGGATGATGGCGAGCCAGAAGGAACCGTTCGCCAGCAGTCCGGTGCCGGTGCCTGCCGGATCGATCATCTTGACGATCAGGCTGGCCGGGCCCTTCGCAAATACGGTACCGACCATGACGAGGAGAACGACCGAGAATACACGCATGACGTTCTTCATAGCACCACCGAGATAATTACCAGTGACCTCCGAGATAGAGCCACCGTTGCTTCGCTCGGAAAGCATACCGGAGAAGTAATCATGGACACCACCGGCGAAGATGGTACCACAGGTGATCCACAGGAAAACGACCGGGCCCCAGAGTGCACCCTGCAGGGCACCGAAGATCGGGCCGAGGCCGGCGATGTTCAGAAGCTGAACCAGGAACAGCTTCCACTGTGGCATGACGACGTAATCGACGCCATCATTGATTCTGACGGCCGGTGTTTCACGGTCATCCGGTCCGAAGGTGCTGTCGACGAGCTTACCATAGGTAAAATAGCCGGCGACGAGTGCGATCAGACATAAGAAAAAGCTAGTCATACAAGCCTCCTTAGCGCAGTGGACATACTAAGGCCATACGGAATTGCATGGACATATCCCCCTCCACTGCTATTATTAATTTCCATCTTAGTCTTCTGAAATTTAATATTCAATAGTTTTTGTGAAATCAATTTTCGAAATTTTAGATGTTTCGAAATTTTCATGCAGATTGCACGAAAATTTTTTTCATTTTTGAGCAGAAATCATCTTGAATTCTGGCGGAAGCGTGATTCACGGGGTGTCATGGGGGCGAGGGTTTACAAAATCAAGTACAGCCGCCCGGCCCTCTTGACAAGTGAATTCCATCAATGGTACATTAGCACTCCAAAACCATGTAATGGAGTGGATTTTTCTGAAGCGACAATGCGCGCTTTATTTTTCGCCACACAGCCGGGAGGCTCTCCCCGCTGCGTGGCCTTTTTTTGCGCCGAAAACGGGGGTCTGACCCCATTAAATTTTTCTAAACAAAATCTAAAGCTGGAGTTTATGGGGTCAGACCCCCTTACGAAATTCTTAAGATGATGCCCGGCAGCCGCGGGGTCTGACCCCATCGGACATTCGGCATCCCTGTTCCGGGGCCATGACGGGGTCAGACCCCCAGTCGTCCCGGGAAGCCAGGATGTGCAGCTACTATAATGAAGTAAAGGAGAACTTATGGACCAGACATTTATGAAGGATCGTCCGATCGTGCCGCTCGTGATTTCCATGGCGATTCCGATGACGATTTCCATGCTCGTGAACTCGCTCTACAACATCATCGACAGCTACTACGTCGCGCGCATCAGCGAGCAGGCGATGACCGCGCTGTCCCTCGTCTACCCGGCGCAAAATCTGCTCATCGCGGTGACGGTCGGCTACGGCATCGGCATGAACGCCGTGATCGCGTATTCGCTCGGCGCGGGGCTTCAGAAACAGGCGAACACCGCCGCGACCCTCGGTCTTCTCGGAAACATCCTTCACGGCATCCTCATCAGCGTGCTCTGCATCTTCGGGATGTCGGCCTTCGTAGGACGATTTTCGGACAATGCTGACATCATCCGCCTGGGCACCGAGTATGCACGTATCGTCTTCCTTTTCGGTGTGCCGAATGCCGCCGCCATCTCCTATGAGAAGATGTTCCAGGCGATCGGCCGTATGAAGGTTTCGATGATCAGCATGCTGATCGGCTGTCTCGTCAATATCGTGCTCGACCCGATCATGATCTTCGGCTTCGGTCCGATCCCGGCCATGGGAATCGCCGGCGCGGCCTGGGCGACCGGCATCGGACAGGTCGTCTCCCTCCTCATCTACCTCGTCGTCTACTACCGCGACCTCGCGAACATCCCGATTCGCATCGCTCCGCGGAAGATGCATCAGGTCGGCGCCACCCTCGTAAAGGTCTACAGCATTGGCATCCCGGCAGCCCTCAATCTGGCGCTGTCCTCCCTGATGATCACCGTACTGAACGGCATCCTCGCCGTCTACTCCGCGTCGTATGTGCTCGTGCTCGGCGCGTATTACAAGCTGCAGACCTTCATCTACCTCACCGCCAACGGGATCGTCCAGGGCATGCGACCGATCTGCAGCTACAACTACGGTGCCGGCGAGTTCCGGCGGCTGAAGGCGATTTTCCGCACCGGACTCGCGATGGTGAGCGGCGTCATGGTGATCGGCACGCTGCTCTGCATTCTGCTGCCGAACCAGCTCATCGGGATTTTTGCGTCCAATGCTGACACCATCCAGCTGGGGCGCGAGGCGCTGCTCATCATCTGCCGCGGCTTCATGCTTTCCGGCGTCTCCGTCACCATCTCCGGCGTCCTCGAGGGCCTCGGCAAGGGCGCGGAGTCCCTCGTGATCTCCCTCGCTCGCAATATCGTCGTGCTCCTGCCACTCGCCTATGTCCTGAGTCAGGCGATCGGCGCCGCCGGCGTATGGCACGCCTTCTGGATCACCGAAGCCACCGCCGCTGTCCTCTCGATCCTCCTCTTCCGCCGCATCATGCGGAAGATCCAGGCCGAGGCGCAGAACTGACGGGGTCTGACCCCATTAAATTTTTCTAAACAAAATCTAAACTTGGAGTTTATGGGGTCAGACCCCCTTACGAAATTCTTAAGACGGAAGGTTAAACATGACACAAACCGGGAGTGCATCGTAGTGATACACTCCCGGTTTTGTATTTCATGATCTATGGATATCCAGAAACTCCAGGGCGGGTGCCGGATGGAGGCATTGGCCTGAAAGGGTCTCCGGCAGTTGGTCACCAGGTGCGATGCGCATCACTCCGTGATGGCCCAGACACGTGCCGGGAGGCCGGTCGCACCTTCGATGCGCGGGTAGGAAATGAGGACGACGGCGCCAGCAGGCTGCACCTGATCGAGGTTCGCGAGGACTTCTACCTGAAGCTTGCCCTGGTCGAGGACATAACGCTCGCAGGCGAGATCACCCTCTGCCTCGGCGACCGCGGACGAATCCGTGTCGAGGGTCTCGTGGCCATTGGCGGCGGCGTGGCGGACCTCATAGATGTACTTGAGTGCCTCGAGCGACCAGCCCGGTGCATTCTCATGGCCGTCGGCATCGATGCCGGACAGTGCGTCGATATCCGGCCACTTCTTGTACCAGTCGCTGCGAAGTGCCACCAGTGCCCCCTCCGGGATCTCGCCGTACTGCGCCTCATATGCGCGAATATCGTCGACCGTTACCGTGTAGCGCGGATCCTGCTTCGCCTGCTCGGAAATGTCGATGACCACCAGCGGGAAGATGAGATCATGCACGTCGTACTGCTCGGACAGTGCTCGTCCCTGCACGAAGTGTCCCGGGAAATCGATGTGGGTACCGAACTGACCCGGGAACTTGAAGGTCTGGATCAGGCACTCCAGCTCCGGCTTGCCCCAGTCCCACACCGTCGTGCCCAGCTCGACCGAGCCCTCCGGGATGCCCGACCAGTACGGACTCTCGTTGTTTAATGAGTGGGAAAGCTCCACCCACTTATACTTCTTTGCTTCCTTTAATGCATCCCAAAGCTTGTACTCTGCCATAATATCGTCTCCTTTCGGGTAACCTTTTCTTACGTGATGAAATCATCATAACACCTCCGTTTGATCATGCCTAATACCGGATATTTCGAATCAGTTATAGATTAATCCTATAGTTAAAAGGCGTTTATTTATAAGTGCAGGCATGCTGACTGCCATTCTATTCCGTATGATGGGTTCCATTTCAACGGCAGCGGTCAAACCCTGTTCGTTATGTTTCAGGGACTCTTTCAGACCTTGCTCTTACGCCTGCCGATGTCGTATTATATGAGCATACAGACAGATGCCATCTGATTCCGTGATGGGCATTCCCATATTCTCTGAAAGAAGGTATGAAATGAAAATCACCTACATCGAACACTCTTGTTTTCTGGTCGAAACAGCGGAATGCTATATGTTGTTTGACTACTACTGTGGTGACGTACAGCTTCCAGAGCTGGATCCTGTAAAACCGCTGCTACTCTTTAACAGCCACGCGCACCCTGATCACTTTTCGAAGGAGATTTTCACACTGCACGAGCGATATCCGAGGTCTTTCTTCGTACTCTCGGCTGACATCCCGGTACCGGCGGCCGTTCAGCCTTTCACCTGTTCAATGCTTCCACACGAGCACCGTCTCATCCAGCTCGCAGGCGGGCGGGCAGCTGTAGTGCCGACATCCGCTGACAAGCTGGTTCAGCCGATGGACACAAAACAACAGGAAGCTGTCTTTCGTGCAGGCATCCTGCGGGCGAGCGAAACTTCGATGAAGCCTCATCCTACATCAGAGGCGAGAATGGATGATAAGGCACCGGATGCACCGAACGTACATAGTATCACAGATGCTTCGATCATCGACGTTTCCATCGACACTCTCCGCTCGAATGATGAGGGCGTCGCGTTCATCGTCCGGCTCGGCGACCTCCGCATCTACCATGCCGGTGATCTCAACAACTGGTGGTGGGACGGCGATGTGGAGGATCAGAAGCTCGCGGACATCTACCACGAAGAACTCGAGCGCATCCGCGGACGACATTTCACAGCCGCCTTTATCCCCCTCGATCCTCGCCTCAATGGCTGGTGGAAGGGCATCGAGGATTTCATGCACTATGCCGACGCCGATCGGATCTTCCCGATGCATAACTTCGGCGAAAAGGGACTACCGAAGAAGTTCCTCGCCCTCGACTGTGCTGCCGGCTATAAGAACCGCATCTGCGATGTCGAGGAACCGCTGACCCGCTGGAAACTCTAAGATTTTTCGCAATAGGTGTCTCTGAAGATTTCAGGCATTATGCTTTTTCGCAATAGGTGTCCTGAAAAAATCCGGGCATTATGTTTTCTCAAACATCGCCCTGCTTCATGGGCTGTTTTTCCTTATTTTGACGCAATAGAGCTTCCTTTTAGAAAAGGGACATTACCTCAGGTAATGTCCCTTTTCTTATTATGACCGATTTTGTGTCAAATCTTTCGAAAATCTAATGCCCTTTTTTCTGATGCTCTTTTATTGCGAAAAAACATAATGTCATATTCTATTCAGAGCGCGATATCGTCAAACTTGGTTAATGTCTTTTTTCCCCAGGCCCCGGTATTGCGTCAAATTCAGAAAAAACTAATGTCACAGAGCCTGCGCAGGCCTGTTCTGCAAAAAGAGCTCCGATATCGCGCTTACGTAAAGGCCTTTTCTTCGCTCAGTGCGAGGCTTCCATCAAACCCGCTCATCATCATCGAGAAGCAGCGTGGTGTGCCGTTCGCATCCACGAAGGAAATACCGTGGTGCGGTGTATCGCCTGGGAAGGAAAGCTGCAGGTAGATCGACTGACCGGCTGCGAGCTTCGGTATACTACTCTTCTCGGTGCCATGGAAGTAGATATCGTCGGATCCCGCCTCAAAATCCATTTCCAGTGTGTAGATACGAACGTCGGTCAGTGTCTCGGTCGCTGTCAGCTTCGCAAACTGGCTGTATGCATCGTTCTCAAGCACGATCATCGCCGCGCGGTCCGCCGCACTCAGCATCCCACCATCTACAAAGGTTCCCGTAACTGCCAGATTTCCAGTGCTCATACTTTCCTCCTTTTCTGCTGCATCCGCAGCCGTTGCATCCCCCATCGCGAGGCTGAGCTCGCGCACTTCGTCGTCGCTGCCGAAGAGGTCATAGCCGCCGAGGTGCTGGTAACGCATGTACTCATACCACTCGTCGGTCTTCTCATTCAGTTCCTCCACGCGGCGGATCTGGAAGCTGCTGTAGTGCATCTGCCCGAGGTCCTCATCATAGAACTCGACGCAGAA
Organism: Oribacterium sp. HCP3S3_B9; assembly: GCF_052064255.1. Taxonomy (NCBI): domain Bacteria; kingdom Bacillati; phylum Bacillota; class Clostridia; order Lachnospirales; family Lachnospiraceae; genus Oribacterium; species Oribacterium sp. HCP3S3_B9. The sequence goes on along the minus strand of NZ_JBQHVY010000016.1, from coordinate 40,956 downwards.
CACGAGGCCCTGCCCATTCATGCCGAGCCAGGTGCAGCGGCCCTCATAATTCAGATAGATTTCCGCGTCCACACACGCATCCTGATACAGGAACTTCGACGGATCGTTCGGATCGAAACCGAGGTAGAAGCTATCCGTGTAGCTCGTGCCGGCATCGGTATCGAAGCTCGTCTCCGTCGTGCAGCCCTCGTTCTCGTAGAGGCCCATCACCGTACGGCTGAACGTGTCGCTGCTCCCAAACATGTTCTTCTCAAGTGCTGCTGCGATTTCGCCTGCATTGCCCTCCCCGATCGCTTCGATGTTCACGATCCCGCAGGCCGGCTCGGTCAGGCAGAAGTGGCCGCCCCACGCGCCGTGGTAGAGATCGAGGTAAGCGATCATGCCGTCGTTCGAGACGAAGGTCGGCACGACATGCTCGCCGTGCATGATGGTCAGCAGCTCTGCGCTCACGTAATCCTTATAGACGCCGTCGACCTCATACTCCTTGCCATAGTCAATGCTTCCGACCCCGAACGCAGCCTCGGTCCACTCATTCTGCTCGATGCGGACGGTCATGCGACCATCCTCGTAGTTGACGAAAAGTGCATCGTCGAAGCTGAGCTCCAGATCATGACGCTCCGCGTTCATCACGTCCCCACTCGTACCCGCCTCGCGTGCATCTTCAAGCCTGTCTTCCCAGTCCTCTCCGGAGAGAACACGACCCGAAGCAGCATCATACTGATAGATCGTCTGCATTGGCTTAAGCTCGCAGTTGTAGAGACCGCCGCCCGCCATCACGTGGACCGGCACCGCGACCACGAGCTCACCGTCGTCGTCCAGATACATCGGGAGGTCCGACGTGATGTTGTCGTCCGCGAGGGTCTGCATGCGGTACTTCATGAACTCGGCGTAGAGGCTCTGGCGTTCGGCCTCGCCCGCGCTGCTGTAATAATCGGAATCGTACATATAGCGCACGGACTGGTCGAACTCGTAGGCAGCGGCCCTTCGGATCACACGAAGAAGTGCGGCCTCAACGGTTTCGCCGCTCTGCAGCTCGAGGGTCAGCGGTGCGTCGTCCTCGTCATCGTCAAAATCGTCGAAATCGTCTGCATCGGTCGGCACACCACGCACCAACAGCTGCGCGAGCTCCTTCGCCGACATGCGCGTGCCGTCCGTGAGGTTCAGGTTGTACGCGTAATACTCGGTATAATCGTCGAGGTTGCTGCTCTTCGTGAGGACGAGGCTCAGCGTGTCGCCGTTCAGGTAGCTGTCGTAGTCGACCTCGATCCAGCCCACGTAGTCGTCCTCCTTCTGGCTCGTCACATCCTCGCAGGCCGCCGCGATCGCCTGGTTGATTTCCTTCGCGCCGGCGCTGTCGGAGCAGATCTTCGGCACATGATAAGAAACATCGGTCCGATCCGCCGGGCCGTCGTTCACCTCGCCCTCGAAGGTGTAGCTGTCCTGCACGAGCGTCTTCAGCAGCTGCTCCTTCTTATCCTCGTCGAGCGCCGTAAAGTCGATGTCCTCCGGGAGCGCCGACGTCGATTTGTCCTTGCTCTCCACCTTCGACGTAGTGCCGCCGGATGGCTTCGGCCCCGCCTGCGCCGGATTCTTCCCGCAGCCCGTCAGAAACAGAAACATGCCGAAAAGGCACAGACCTGCCATCCAGCCGGTACGAAGCTTCCGGCTCGAACACCGACCCGCGCTCACTCTTCTCACATCGCCTGCGCTGAACTTCTCATGCTCTTTTCTATGCATCACACGCCTCCTTTCCAGACGAGAATTACAGATACGACGAAATAGCCTGGAATATACGACATCCCCAGTCGTTTCTCACTCTTTAAATCACGAACACCCGCAGGATGGCCACGCGCTGCCCGCCACCCGCTCTCTACTATTAATCTATCATAAATAGAAGGAAAAATGTTCTTCGTTTGCGCATTTTTTCTTACAAATCAGTGAATTTTGCACAAATTTAATAGTAGCCATGAACCACTTAAGGCCTGCAGTTTATGGGGTCTGACCCCATAAACTGCTGTTTAGATTCTGTTTAGAAAAATTTAATGGGGTCTGACCCCCTTACGAAATTCTTAAGATGAGGACTTCGCGGCGTTCACGTTCTTCACGACGAGGGCGGTGAGGGCGAACAGGGCGATGACGTTCGGCACGACCATGAGCTGGTTGAACATGTCGGAGAACTCCCACACAAGGTCACTCGAGGTCAGGGTGCCGAGGAAGATGAAGACGAGGGCGATCAGGGTGTAGACGCGGCTGCCGCGGTCGCCGAAGAGCCAGATCACGTTGATCTTTCCGAAGAGATTCCAGCTGAGGATCGTCGAGAAGGCGAAGAAAAAGAGGCAGATGGCGACGAACATCGCACCGAGGCGCTCGCCGAAGACGGTGCCGAAGGCGGTCTGCGCGAGATTGGCCTTGCCGATGGTCTCCGGAATCACACCGCCCGCGAGGATACCGTCACTCGTATACATCGTCGAGATGATGACCAGCGCGTTGAGGGTCAGCACCACATAGGTGTCGATGAAAACACCGACCATCGCGACCACACCCTGCTCATGCGGGCAGGAGACATTGGCCAGCGCATGCGCATGCGGGGTCGAACCCATACCGGCCTCGTTCGAGAAGAGACCGCGCTTCGCCCCCTGGCTAACCGCAGTCTTCAGGGCATAGCCGAAGCCACCGCCGATGATGGCCTGCGGCTGGAAGGCGTAGCGGAAAATCATCGCGAAGGTCGCCGGCAGATACTGGATGCGCAGCACGAGCACCGCGAGGCCGCCGATCAGGAACACGAGCGCCATCACCGGCACGACCTTCTCGGTCACGGACGCGAGGCGCTTGACGTCGCCGAGGAAGATGGCACCGCAGAAGATCACGAGGGCAATGCCGACGATCCACGACGGCACACCGAAGGCGGTACTGATCGTCGAGCCGATCGAGTTGGACTGCACCATGCAGCCGAAGAAGCCGAGCGCGAGGATGATCGCCACCGCGAAGAAGCGAGCGAGGAACTGGCCGAAGTGACCGCGGAATGCAGTCGTGATGTAGTAGACCGGGCCGCCGTGGATACTGCCGTCCTCACGGACTACTCTCGTCTCCTGCGCGAGGATCGCCTCCGCGTAGATGGTGGCCATGCCGAAGAAGGCGATGACCCACATCCAGAAGATCGCGCCCGGGCCGCCGGTGAGGATCGCACCACTCGCGCCGACGATGTTGCCGGTGCCGACCTGTGCCGCGATGGCGGTCGCGAGGGCCTGGAAGGAGGACATGCCGGCGGCGTGTTTCTTACCGGAGAGACTCAGCTCACCGAAGGTCTTCTTCATCCCATAGCCGAAGTAGCGGATCTGGACGAAGCCGGTCCGGATGGAGTACCAGAGACCCACGCCGAGAAGCAGGATCACGAGAACATAGTCGGACAGATAGGAATTGATCGTCTGGACAAGTGATAGCAGCATAATGTAGAACCCCCTGAAAATCATGATGTGCTGTCACTTCGGAGAATTGAAAGATGGTATCGCGGTCTGGTGCCCGGCCCCATGCAAGCATGGGCTTTGGCTCGTTTCTCGCGAAAAAAAAGAGCCTTCCGTTTCCGGCAGGCTCAAGAACTTCTACGCAAATACAAATACGTGTACGACATTGTACACACGATGATTTCACTTGCAGCTTCGTTCTTTTGCCTGAGAGATTCGGCGCATGCGCACCTTACACCTTCGGCATCCAACTGAATGGAATTCTCCAAAGCGCCCTCCATGTTCGGTTTCTTGCGATTCCTAACACTTCAACGGGTGAAACAATGTGGTAACACTACCATAAGTCTATACTATATGCAAGTGGTTTTTTCAGCGGATAAAGTTCGTGCGTGCACTCTTCTCCACCTCCGGGTGGTCGATGCCCGCCTTCCGTCCCGCCTCGATGCACTTCAGCATCCACGCCATATTGCGGGCGAGGTTCCGCATAGTCTGCATACCCTCGAGGTCCTGTCCGGCTTCACCCGGCACACGGCCATGCGCGACATTCCAGTAGGTGGATGGCACCGTCGGCATGTTGTTGATGCCGAAGTACTTCTCGAGCACATCGACGGAGGCAGTCGTGCCGGCACGTCTCGCTACAGCGACTGCTGCGCCCGGCTTGAACGCGAAGGCTGTGCCGCCGGCATAGAATGCGCGGTCGAGCAGCGACTGGATGCGGCCGCTCGGGTGCGCATAGTACACCGGTGTGCCGAAGATGAAGCCATCCGCTTCCTTTGCCTTCGCGATGAAAGCATTCGTCACGTCATCATCAAACACACAGCCCTTCTCCGTGCACTGGCCACAGCCGATGCAGTCCCGGATCGCCTGCCCGCCGATCTGGAAGATCTCATAATCGATGCTCTCCTTCTTCAGCTGCTCACCGATCTCCGTGAGCGCACGATTCGTATTCCCATCTGCCTTCGGACTTCCATTCAGCATTAAAACCTTCATATCTTACCTCCATGTAAAAAATCTATGCGGACAGGGGTCTGACCCCGTGCGGGCATCGCGGTCACGCCTCGCCGACCAGCTTCACCACGCGGTAATCGTGGTGCACGGCCTCGAGGTACTTCCCGAAGATGTCCGCGGTTCGGAGCTTCAGCGACGAGGTGTTCACGCACGGGTGGCAGCCGACATACTCGCCCTTCAGGACGTCCTCGTCAACCAGCAGCTGCACGTGATTCTCCGTGTCGTTCATGAGGCCCATGATGCTCACTGCGCCCGGGTGGATCTCGAGGAACTCCATCATCTGCTCCTCCTTCGCGAAGCTCAGGCGCGCGGAGCCGATCTGGTGCGACAGCTCCTTCGTCTTGAAGACCTTGTCGCCCGGCATCATCAGCAGGTAAAACTCCGTCTGCTGGCGGTTGCAGAGAAACAGATTCTTGCAGATCAGGCAGCCGAGCGCCGCGTCGATCACCTCGCACACCTCCATCGTCGTCGCCGGCGCATGATCTGTCCGCTGGTACGAGATCCCCAGCGAATCGAGCAGATCATACACACGCATCTCCTTCGGCTCACGCCCCTCCGCCGTCGCCGGCCGTCCATCAAATAATTGCATCTTTCTCTCCTCTTTAAACTTAATGGGGTCTGACCCCATAAACTTTTGTTTAGATTTAGTTTATAAAAATTTAATGGGGTCAGACCCCCTTACGAAATTCTTAAGACTTGAGTTCCTGGGTGCGCACCAGGGCGGCGTAGGCGCCGTTCCGGGCCATGAGCTCGTCGTGGCTGCCGAGCTCGATGATGCGGCCGTCGTCGATGACGGCGATGCGGTCCGCGTTCTTCACGGTCGCGAGGCGGTGCGCGATGACGATCGTGGTGCGGCCCTGCGAGAGCTTCTCGAAGGTCGCCTGGATGCGGGCCTCGGTCACACTGTCGAGCGCGGAGGTCGCCTCGTCGAGGATCAGGACCGGCGGGTTCTTCAGGAAGATCCGCGCGATGGAGATCCGCTGCTTCTGACCACCGGAGAGCAGGACACCCCGCTCGCCGACATTGGTTTGATAGCCCTCCGGCATCGCTGCGATGTCGTCCGCAATCTCTGCCTTCGCAGCCGCAAGCATCACCTCTTCCATCGTCGCATCGAGACGACCGTAGCGGATATTGTCGGCAATGCTGCCGGCGAACAGGAACACATCCTGCGAAACGACGCCGATGTTCTGGTGCAGGGACTCCTGCGTCACCATGCGGACATCGTGCCCGTCGAGGTAGATCGCGCCGTCCGTGACATCGTAGAAACGCGGAATCAGCTGGCTGAGCGTCGTCTTGCCGCCGCCGGAGGAACCGACGAAGGCCACGGTCTCACCCGGCCGGATGTCGAGCGACACGTCGTGCAGGATGCCCTGCCCCTTCTGGTACGCGAAGGACACGTGATCGACGCGGATCTCACCCTGCACGTCCTCCAGCGCAAGCGCGCCCGGGCTGTCCTGGAGCTCCGGCTCGGTCCGCATCAGCTCCACGAAGCGATGCAGCCCCGCCGTGCCGTTCGCGATCACCTCCGTGGTATTCGCGAGCTTCCGGATCGGATTCACGAAGGCCGACACATACATGCTGAACGCGATCAGGTCAATGACGGTGAGCTGGTCGTTCATGATGAGGGCGCCACCGACCGCGATGACCACCACGGACATCATGCAGAGGCAGAACTCCATCGTCGAATGAAATTCCGCCATCGCGCGGTGGAACCCGAACTTCGCGCTCCGGTAGCCTGCATTGGCCTTCTCAAACTTCTCGAGCTCCTCCCCCTCGTTCGCGAAGGCCTTCGCCGTCCGGATGCCGGACAGACCCGACTCGAACTCGGTGTTGATCAGGGAAACCGTTGACTTCACCTTGCGCGAGGCGTCGCGCATGTGGAAACGGCAGCGCAGCACCACCGACAGGAAGATCGGCAGCATGAGCGTCAGCACGAGTGCGAGCCGCCACTGGATGGTGAACATGATGACGAGCGCGCCGAGGATCGTCACCGAGCTGATGAAGATGTCCTCCGGGGCGTGGTGCGCCATCTCTGTCACGTCGAAGAGGTCCGTCGTGAGGCGGCTCATGAGCTGGCCGACGCGGTTATGGTCGAAGAAGCTGTAGTTCAGCTCCTGGATGTGCCGGAACAGGTCGCGGCGGATGTCGGCCTCGACGCGCGCGCCGAAGTTGTGGCCCCAGTACGTGATCACGTAGTAAAACACGGAACGCAGCACGTAGGCGGCGGTCACGACGGCCATCACCGTCCAGAAGGTGCGCCAGGCGTTCGCCGGCAGCAGCGTGTACATGCACCAGCGCGACACCGCTGGAAAGGCGAGATCGATCACCGCGATCGCCAGCGCACTCACCATGTCGAGGTAAAACAGCTTCCGGTGCGGTCGGAAATACGAGAGAAAAATCCGGAGTTCCGACCAGTTTTTGAAGTCTTTTTGTGTTGTGTTCTGATTCTTAAGTTCCATACATCACCTGCCTGGCAGTTTATGGGGTCTGACCCCATTAAATTTTTCTAAACAAAATCTAAAGTTAAAGTTTATGGGGTCTGACCCCCTTACGAAATTCTTAAGATGAGAAATTTCGCGTGGGCGGCCTGCGTCCACAGGGGATATTCTAGCAGATTCCGTACTATAAAACTACAAATCACATGTCAAAACACACGCCGGAAATGATCAAAAAAAGAGCCGGAGGTCTCCCTCCGGCTCCGCATCCTTAACGGAATTATTTATTTTCCTTCGCAGCGAGTGCAGCGGCTTCCTTCGTCGCCGGTGTTACCAGCGCCTTCTCTGCCGGTGCCTCTGGCTCATCGACCTCAGCTGCCTTGCCATGCTGATGTGCTGTGACATGAAGCACAGTATCGGTAAGCGGTGTCTTGATCTCAAGCTTGCCTTCCTTCGCGATGTCGAGATCACCGACGGTCAGTCTCGTGCCGACCGGATACTTCGCGAGATCGATCACGATATGATCGACGAGGTCCTTCGGATAGCCGACGAACTCGACCTCCTCACAGGTCTTCGTCAGGAAGCCCTGCGCCTTCTCTGCATTGATAAACTCGATGACTGCCTTCGAGTGGATCTTCTCATCGTTCAGCAGCTGCTGGAATGTAACATCAATATACTGATGCTTCATAGCATCGAAATCCACGCTCTTGATCAGAACGGAATACTTCGTACCATCGACCGAAAGCTCTGCCTCGGAGCCGACATGATGATCCTGGAAGAACATGCCGAGATCCTTCTGCGTCATGATGATCGCGAGGGACTCCTTCATTGCCTTACCACTGATCGAACCGGTCGCATAGCCTTCTCTTCTAAGCTTCTTTCCCTTGACGCTCAGATCTCTTGTCTTCGCCTCTAATGTCTCCATAACTACCTCCTGTGGCCTCTGCCACTGAAAATGTTATCCACGTCCACAGTGGGCGCGGCAGAAACATCGTAACATCCCCGGCAAATTTCCCGCGAAAGATTTCTGCTCTTACAGGATGTAAGGGCCGTGGTGATACGGTGCACAGACAACTATCTGTAACGCCATTATGGTAGTCCTTTTTCGGCTTGAAGATTCACCAAATTTGTATTTTTTTCAGGGGCTGTTTTCGCCACTTTTTCGGCGCAGACTTCACAGAATCGACATATTTTCGTTTGGCTTTGGCCAATGCAGGCGGCCTCGAAACAGGTGGCTGCGCGTAAAGATGGATTCGGTCAATACATGCAGCGCCCCTCTGGGCCCTGTCTGCACAATGGTTCGATTCAGATCCCGAACTCCACCAGCGCCTGGTCAAGCGTCGCGATGTCGGCGTCGCTGAGTGTCCAGTCGAGGGCGTGGCAGTTCTCGATCGCGCGGGCGCGGTGCTGTGTGCCGAAGAGGGCCGTCGTGAGGAAGGACTTCTGAAGCGCCCAGTTCACGGCGATCTCCGAGAGCGGTACACCGCCGCGGGCAGCTGAAATCTCATCCATCACGCCGAGAAGCTTCTGCGCCTTGCTCCAGCCCGGCTCGCGGAAGAACTTGTAGAAGCGGTTCCGGCTGTCCATGGTTTCATAGGTCCGGAGCTCGCGGTAACGTCCGGTGAGTAAACCTCCGCCGAGGACGCCATAGCCCATCGTCGCCATGCCGTGTGCCTCTGCGTACTTCATCTCCACCTCACGCTCGCGCTCCAGCATGGAATACTGCACCTGGATGAAATCGATGTCCGCATACTTCGCGGCCTCCTCCATTTGCGCCACACTGTGGTTGGAGAGACCGAGGAAACGGACCTTGCCAGCCTTTTTGAGTTCCATCATTGCTCCGAGCGTCTCCTCCGGTGTCGCATCGTCCTGCGGCCAATGCAGGATGTACAGGTCGATATAGTCGGTCCGGAGGTTTCGAAGCGACGCGTCGCACTGTGCGAGGATGTGGTCGCGCTTACCGCAATGCACGTACTGCCCGTTCACGAAGTCATTGCCACACTTCGTCGACAGGATCACATCCTTCCGAACACCCATCTTCTCGAGTGTCTCGCCCAGGATCCGCTCCGCCGCGCCCGCGTTGTACGCCGGCGCCGTATCGAAGATATTCACACCCTGCTCAAACGACGCCCGGATCGCATCCATCTTCGTCTCCTCCGGATTCTGATCCCAGCCCGCACCGCCGATGCCCCAGGTGCCGAGACACAGCTCCGAAACCTCCAGCCCCGTCTTACCAAACGCCTTATATCGCATGTTTTTCCTCCTCTAGTTTATGGGGTCTGACCCCATTAAATTTTTCTAAACAGAATCTGAACAGAAGTTTATGGGGTCTGACCCTATTAAATTTTTCTAAACAGAATCTGAACAGAAGTTTATGGGGTCTGACCCTATTAAATTCACCAAATGAGATTTTTGCCAATTTGATACAGCATTGGCGCAGGCAGGTGCCGATGGCGCAGGTGCATCAAGCTTACAGCAGCTCCCTGTAGGTCTCGATCACCTGCGCGGCGCCGAGCGCTCGAAGTGCCTCCGGGTCGGCCGTCCCCGCCACAGCGATGACCTTCGCCGCACCGGCCGCCACTGCAGCCTGCACCCCCGACTTCGCATCCTCGAATACATAGCTTCGATGGATGTCTGCGTGAAGCTTCTCCGCCGCGCGCAGGAAGATGTCCGGCGCCGGCTTTCCTGGGAAGCTGTGGTCGTTGTACGTCACCTGCTCGAGCGTGAACCAGCGCGCAAGGTCGATCTGTCGGAAATAAAACTCGACATTTTCGATCGGCGACGAGGTCGCGATCCCAAGCTTCACGCCCGCGGCCTGCAACCGGTCCAGAAACTCTGGCAGCCCGTCCCGTAGCTGATAGATATCTGCATGCGAAACGCAGATCTCCCGGTAGGTCTCCTCCTTCTCCTCGACGAGCTGCTTCACCTCCTGTTCGCTGAGCCCCTCCCCGAGGAAATGCCGGATCGTCACATCCGCATGAATCCCGTGGATGTACCGATCGAACTCCTCCTCCGTGAGATCCCGCCCGAGATGCCGCTTCATAAACAGACTCCAAGCCTCGTTATGGTAGATCTCATCATTCACCATCGTCCCATTATAATCAAAAATCACCGCTTCTGGATATTCCATCATCATTACACCTCCTATAACAGCACCTTGGCTGTCCTGCTTTCACTACACCAGCACTTTCCGCTCTCCAATGCAAACGCCCTGTCGATCGTCACTTCGGGGGAGTTTATGGGGGCAGAGCCCCTTAATTTTTCCTTACGATGCTTCAGAAATTCTTAATGGGGTCTGACCCCATTAAATTTTTATAAAGTCCCTCATCGTCCCATCTTCGCTTTCACCTTCTCCGGCACGTCGATGATACCGAAGCGGTAGAACATCGCGTAGATGTAACTGATACCGCGGATGTCGCCGAGGTCCTTCGGGCGCTGGATGACCGGCACCGTTGTTTTCTGCGGTTGCGGCTCCTGTTTCCCGAAATCTGACATCACGCCGAGCTCTGCTGAATTCCGCCCATCCGGCATCTTCCCAAGTGCCAGCATCGCCTGCTGCCCGGAATCTGACATTCCGCCGAGCTCTGCTGACTTCTTCGTTCCCGACACCTTCCCGAGCGCCAGCATCACCGAGCTCCACGCAAGACTTTTGCTCTGCGCGCGGCGATCGATCCAGAGTTCCCGCGTGAACTCGCCATTCCGTCCACGCCGCAGCTGATAGCTGAACCCGAGCCCTGACCAGGTCTTAAACTGCGCGCCCGCGTAGGCCTGCACCACGCCCCAGAGGTTCTCCTCCGTCGGTGCTGCCCGCCACTTCTTCATCGCGCGGTAACGCCGCTGCCGCTCCGCCCCGGCGCTGATCTTCTCGACGCTGTCCGTCGCCGCAAAATACACGCCCTTCTCATACGGCAGGTACGAGTTCACCGACGGAATCGAGAGCCGAAGCTCCTCCGCCGTCGCCTGCACCGCCGCCCGGTAGTCCTGCCGCGCCCGGTACGCCTCAAACGTCGCCCGTACCTCCTCCGCGATCTCCGATTCGTACACCTCCGCCGTGATCAGCAGCTTCCGCACCTTGATCGGATTCAGCGCAAGCTCGTCCGCGATCGCCTGCAGTGACTGCCCCGCATCGTACAGCTCCACTGCTGCGTCCATCAGCTCCTCGAGGTTTCGCCCCGCATCATAGTCCGGCCGCTTCCGCTTCCTGCCACCGCCCGGCCGCCGCTTCCGCACCCTCGCCGCTTCCGCACCCGCGGCCAATGCCTCCTGCTTCACATCTTCACCTCCACCGATCGGCTCTACGCTTCCGCTACGTCGTCTTTCCGTCGCCACTACGCTCTCGCCTCTTCCACCATTGAACTCTCGTGTCATCACTATCTATATATCATATCACAAACAAAGCCGTATGGAACATCCATTCCACGCGACTTTTTTGTTCCGGCTTCGCAGGCGTCACGCGAAGGTCCTGTGCTACCGGCGGAAACATTGGCCGCGGTCAGCCGAACGAATCGTACTGCTCGTCGCGCGGCATGACCAGCGCGAGGTCGGTTTTCTCCTCGCCGTCGGCGGTCTCGACATCCATCAGCAGAGTCCGCGTCGGCAGATCCATGTCCGTCTCGAGCTCGGTCAGGATGTAATTCACGCCCGCTTCGCGTGCCTCATCCAGCGCCTCGTCGAGTGTCCCACCCTCACCGAAGCAGTCCTGCAGGTCCACGTAACGCACGTTGTAGCCCGCCGCCGTCTTCTTAATAATCGCCGGAAAATAGTATGTCATTTGCATTCTCCTTCGTTCACATCTAACGCTTGTTCTTCATAGCGCTTTGCCATCCACCACCCGCATGTCGGCGCTGGTCCGGCAGCGCTGGTTCTTCCTCCATCCGCGCTGCGGCGATTTCCTTACAGAGGGCGAGCCACTGGCAGTCCGGGCAGGCCTCGTCCAGGCGATGCAGACTGATCGGGCAAGTCGCATCCGTGAACGCGCGCCACGTGAGCCGCTGCCCGTACTGAAATCCGGTCAAGCACAGCACATTTTCATCAAAGAGTGGCGGATGCGTCGAGGTACAGCCCTCGCCACGCCGATTCGGGCACTTCGCGCAGAGATCATCTGCGCCCCGCGTGATGCAGATTTCCGTCTCTGGCTCTGCCATCAGCCGCGCCTGCATCGCCGCCATATTCCGACTGAACTCGTCTGAGTAGCCCTTACCCCTGAAATTCAGAAGACAGACACCATGATGTGGTCGTAAATGAATCATCGCTTCGCTCCTTTTCGTCCTGATCTTATTCTCACCAAATCATAAATCACCCGCGGCATTTCTCCTAGCTCTTTTTTCGGAAAGACGTGCTGAAAAAGAACGGTGGACTGATCAGTCCACCGTTCGCTCCTTATATATCCGGGGAAGCTATGATTTTAAGCATACTGTACACGCAGGGCTTATTTCAAAAACTGTGTATACCGATTTCTCTGCGAAAAGCAAAAATCAACAGTCAAAATAGACACAGCCGCTTTGATTCTGGAATCGTGTATATTTAATCGACAACGGACATAGAAAATCAGCTGCAGATTTCGATTTTTATATACACGATTTCTGAAACAGATTTTCCGTGTATAGCTTTACTTCTGACTCCCTCTCCGAAGCCTGAATTCCATATACACGATTTTTTGAAATGTTTATTTGTGTATATTCCCCCTCCAGCTGTGATTCCAGAGCACAAGTAATATATACATGGAGCTGTAAAAGACTTGATTGTGTCTATTGGCGTTCGCGATAAAGGGATTTTGTCAGGTGAAGCTGCTATACCGCGTGCTCTCTAAAGACTCACCATGCCTGGGCGCACCGTAAAAAGCGCGCCGCTTCTGCGACGCGCTCACTTTTCGAATTTGAAATCACATGCGGTCTGAAAATATTCCGTCGGGGCATCGTCTTCGTAGCCTTCTGGCGACGGCGCGCCACTTCAGGATGGATTTCATCCCTCCGCGCCAGCATATCGTCCTTACAGCATGACCAAGATGCGCCGTCGACGGTCACGCCTGTCCTTACGGCATGATCGAGTTTGCACCGTCGACGATGACGCTCTGGCCCGAGAAGTAGCAGGAATCCGGGCCTGCGAGGAAGGCGATGACCGGTGCGATATCCTTCTCCGGGTCACCGAAACGCTTCATCGGGTTCAGGTTCACCTGCTTCGCGTACTCCTCCGGGAACTTCTCCGCCCAGGCCTTTGCGGCTGGCGATTCTGCGCCTGGGAGGACAATGTTTACACAGATGCCGTACTGCCCCCACTCCTTGGCCGCGATCTTCGTCAGTCCGCGCAGCGCCTCCTTGTTCGAGCCATACGCGAGCTGTCCGGCGATACCAAACATACCGGTCGCCGACGCGAAGTTAATGATGCGGCCCTCGTGCTGCTCCTTCATATAAGGGAACGCCGCCTGCATATAGTTCAACGAACCGATCACGCCACTCTGCCATGCCTTCAGCATATTGTCGTAGCTCGTCTCCTCGACCGGCGAAGACGGCACGATCGCCTGAGCATTATTCACGACAACATCGATCGTTCCATACTTCTCGACGGCCGCCTTCACGACCTCATCCACTCTCGCTCTGTCCGCAGAGTCACAGCTCATCGCGAAGCCCTCTCCGCCAAGTTTCTTGATTTCTGCGATAGTCTGCTCGATCGGCTCCAGACGACGCCCCGTCGCGATGACCTTCACGCCCCTCTTCGCGAGACAAAGGGCGATGCCCTTTCCGATTCCCTGTCCCGCACCCGTCACGATCGCTACCTTTTCATTTAACTGCTTCATGTGCCATAGACCTCCTATATCATAATATATCGATTATATTAGTTTATGGGGTCTGACCCCCTTACGAAATTCTTAAGAAAAAAGCGGCGCCTCCGAGGGAGGTGCCGCGAGTGCGTGCGTTTATGAGGCCACGCTCTGGTGTCGAGCCCCGCCCCAGTATGGTGCGGGCTATGGTCATCACAGATGAAATTTTCAGTAGCCGGCGCCGTTGTCGTTGTTCTTCATGATCTTCACGAGGCGGCTGGTGCCGAGGCGGTCCGCACCGAGGCTCATGAACTTCTCGGCGTCGTCGAAGGAGCTGATCCCGCCGGCGGCCTTCACCTTCACGCCCGGGCCGACGTGCTCATGCATGAGCTTCACGTCATCGAAGGTTGCGCCCGCAGTGGAAAAACCGGTGGAGGTCTTGATGAACTCCGCGCCCGCCTTCGTCACGATCTCGCACATCTTTATCTTCTCTTCCTCTGTGAGGAGGCAGGTCTCGATGATGACCTTCAGGATATGCCCATCGCAGGCCTCGTGGATCTTACGGATTTCATCCTCTACTTCATCGTATCTTCCATCTTTCAGGAAGCCAATGTTGATGACCATGTCGATCTCCGCTGCCCCGTTTGCGATGGCGTCCTTCGCCTCGAAGACCTTCGTCGCGGTCGTGCTGTAGCCGTTCGGGAAGCCGATGACGGTGCAGATCGGGAGTCTGCCATCGACGTAGTCTGCAGCCTGCTTCACGTAGGCCGCCGGGATGCACGCCGACGCGCAATGGTACTTGATGCCATCATCGAGGATGGTCTTTATGTCTGCCCAGGTCGCAGTCTGGGTGAGCAGGGTGTGATCTACAATCTTTAATACATCCGTGGTGTTCATTTAGTTTTACCTTTCTTTTCATTCGTTAAAGTTCCACCAGGGGACTCGGAGGGCCGGCAACTGAAGCACAGTACTCCGATGCCGGTGAAACCTAAGCCAGGAACCCTAAGCGGCACTAGGCCCTCTGCAATCACAGAGTTTTCCTCATGAAAACTCTGCGTTGCAGTGGGTTCCAATGAGAGATAACCCCAAGTGCCACTAAGGGGACCCGGCTTGATTTCACACGTCCTCTCCGTATGGCTTCTGTTGCCGGTACTCCGTAGTCCCCTTAGCTGAACTGTTTCATTAATTCAGTTTATCGAGAATCGAGTGGCCGATCGTGCCGTCCGGCATGGCGATGCCGAAGTTGTCCGTGATGGTGGCGCCGATCACGGCGAAGGTGTCGGCCTCCACCAACGCGCCCGGTGTCTGCATTGACCGCGAGTACGCGAGGAACGGCACCTTCTCTCTCGTGTGGTCAGTGCCTGTGTAGGTCGGGTCGTTGCCGTGGTCCGCGGTGATGATCAGAAGGTCGTCGTCCCGGAGCGTGTCCAGCAGCTCGCCGAGCTTCACATCGAAGCGCTCGAGCTCCTCACCGTAGCCGACCACGTTGCGGCGGTGGCCCCAGAGCGCGTCGAAATCCACGAGGTTCACGAAGCAGAGACCCTCGAAATCACGCTGCGCGATCTCGATCGTCTGCTCCATGCCGTGCACCGAGCTCTTCGACTTGTTGGACTCGGTGAGGCCCTGGCCATCGAAGATGTCGAAGATCTTGCCGACGGAAATCACGCTGAGGCCCGCATCCTTCAGTGTATCGAGCGCCGTTCTGCCGTACGGCTTCAGCGCATAATCGTGGCGGTTGCTCGTGCGCTTAAACTCGCCCTTCTTCCGTCCTACATACGGGCGGGCGATGACACGGCCGACCTTCCACTCATCCTTCATCGTGATCTCGCGGGCGATCTCACAGCAGCGGTACAGCTCGTCAATCCCGAAGGTCTCTTCATTGCCGCAGATCTGCAGCACTGAATCCGCCGAGGTGTAGACGATCATGTGCCCCGTCGCGATCTCCTCCTCACCGAGCTCGTCGAGGATCTCCGTGCCGCTGGCCGCCTTGTTGCCAATGATCACACGTCCGGTTCTGCGGGAGAGCTCGTCGATCAGCTCCTGCGGGAAGCCGTGCTCCGTAAAGGTCTTAAACGGCTTCGTGATGTGCAGCCCCATCATCTCCCAGTGCCCCGTCATCGTGTCCTTGCCGTTGCTCGCCTCGCGCAGCTGTCCGTAGTACGCAAGCGGCTTCTCCGCCGGCGCGACGCCATGAAGGCTCTTCAGATTCGCCATGCCGAGCCTCTGCAGATTCGGGATCTTCAGCGCATCGAAATGCGCCGCGATGTGGCCGAGGGTATCTGCCCCCGCATCACCGAACGCCGCGGCATCCGGCATCGGCCCAACCCCCAGCGAATCGATTACAATCG
This sequence comes from Oribacterium sp. HCP3S3_B9, assembly GCF_052064255.1. NCBI lineage: Bacteria > Bacillati > Bacillota > Clostridia > Lachnospirales > Lachnospiraceae > Oribacterium > Oribacterium sp. HCP3S3_B9. The sequence continues at coordinate 24,947 of NZ_JBQHVY010000016.1, read as the reverse complement.
TAAATACTCTTCTATATTTCTTCGCGTTCATACGCATACCTCCTTCGATCGTCAGGTAGCAACCCCTGAAAATCAGGGGCTTACAATACACTCCGATTATAGCAGATGTGACGCCGACGCGCAGTAAAACTCTGCGCGGCAGTTTATGGGGTCTGACCCCATAAACTTCTGTTTAGATTTTGTTTAGAAAAATTTAATGGGGTCAGACCCCATTACGAAATTCTTAAGATGCGCACGAAAACGGGGCAAACGTTCAAGCGGATCGAAAATCCGGTCAAACGTTTGCCCCCATTGTATCACTTTACGTGACTATACATTACGTTACTTTTGTTTACTTCATTTTAATTTTCAGCTGCTGACGCCCATCATCTACTGTTTAATGCGTCCCTACGAATTCTGCTACAAGCCTGTTAAACTTGTCGGCTTCATCCCAAAACAGCATGTGTCCGGAATCCTCGAAGAACACGGTCTTCGCACCCGGGATGTTCTCGCCTACCCAGGCGCTGCCATGCCAGTCGAACACCTGACTCTGCCGTGCGACGCAAACCAGCGTCGGCAGTTTGATATGAGGAATGAAATCACGCCAGTCGAGGTTCGTATGATCGCGCATGATTTCGATCCGAGCGTACGGAGGGCACTTATTCGCCTCGGCCGCCAGCATTGCCCCATCCTCCGGGTCAGGCGCATGATGCAGACATCCGGTGATGAGTCCGGCTGCCGACCCCACCGGATCCGCCTGTATACCACAGCAGAGCCTGATAAATGTCTCCACATCATAGCAGCTCTTCTGTCCCCACTGCCAGTCCGGGCTCACGTACTGTGCCGGCGACTGATCCACGCAGATCAGCCCACTCAGCCGGTCCTCGCCAAACAGCTCGATATAGCTCCACCAGATCGACGCTCCCATCGACCAGCCGAGTCCTGTGACGTCCTGAAGATCCAGATGCTCCAGCAGATTTCTCACGTCCATCGCATATCTCGAAATCCTGTGACTATGCAGCACCTTCTCCGACTCGCCATGGGCCCGCAGGTCCATCGTAATCACCTTACACGACTTTGCGAGCTCCTCCACGTTCTTCTTCCAGAACTTCGTGGAGCAGGTCCAGCCCGGCAGCATCAGCAGTGGCCGACCCTCGCCCCTCACCTCATAATAGATCTCGACACCATCATTGGTACGAAATGTGCTCATGTTAAAACCTCCTTATCACGAACGATATTTGATACCACTATTGTACCATGATTTCCTCGCCCGTGAAGCCCCATGGCTGACTCATCCTAAGCCGTTTTCGCCAATGCACTCGCCCGAAGCATCGTCGCTCCGCGACAGTTTATGGGGTCTGACCCCATAAACTCCTGTTTAGATTCTGTTTAGAAAAATTTAATGGGGTCAGACCCCATTACGAAATTCTTAAGATGCTTGCGAAAACGGGGCAAACGTTCAAGCGGATCGAAAATCCAGTCAAACGTTTGCCCCCGTCACATTACTTCGTCCAGTCTTCCACTTCCAGTTCGTTCACCCGGAAAAACTCTCTCGTATTATTCGTCACCAGAATCAGCCCGCGTGATCTTGCGTGGCCGGCGATCAGCATATCCATCGGACCGATCGGCGTTCCCTTTCGTTCCAAATCCGCACGAACCGCCCCATATTTCTCTGCTGCATCACTGTCAAAGGGCAGAATCGAAATAGCCGATAAGAACAGCGTGATCGCCGCACGGTTACGCTCTACCGCCTGACTCTTCTCTACACCATGCATCAACTCCCCATACGTGATGGAGGAAATGCACATATCGTCCGGCTCATGACACAGAAAAGCCTTGATCACCTCCGGCGGCTTGTGCTTGATCGTGTAGATACAGATGTTTGTATCCAGCATATACTTCATATCACTTCCCGCTCCTGTACTACCGGCTGTTCCCTGCCATCACACATGAAGTCATCCGAGAACAGCTCCAGTCCACTCAGGAACCCGGCCCACTTATGATTCTTCGGCATCAGTATAACGACGTCACCGACTTTATTGATCGCCACCTCGTCACCATCGAAGCGGCACTCCTTCGGAAGTCGAACCGCCTGACTACGACCATTTTCAAACAATTTTGCTGTCATCATGATACCCCACCTCCTTATGCCTTAAGTATATACCATGATATATACTAAGTCGAGCTTTCTCATTCAGCCCTGTACTTTTTTTCAATCTGGCACTGATACTTTCAAATGCTTCCTCAATTTCCACACCACGTCCAGCTTTTGCATCTGCCAGCCCTGCTGCCATTCTCTGGTCAAATTCCGTCCTGGTCAACGTCTCCACCCCTTCTTGCCGGATGCCATCCCTTCACACCGGAAGCCACATTTCGTCTTCCTTCATGTCCGTCTGGATCGCCTCCTCATCCTCCGCGTACCGTGCCTGCGCCTCCACCAGTTCACGATATTCCGCCGCGCCTTCCGCAAAAAACGACAGCGTTTTATCTGGGGTCACGATGCCATCATTCCACATATCCATGATCGTGATATAGGAGCTCCAGCGATACTGCTCCGGCCGGTCCACGATCTTCGCCTTCACTGGATTCAAGTGGATGTAGCGACTCGTCTGCAGGAAATAGCCATCCGTTTTCACCAGACAGGACACATAGCGCCCCTCGAAAACATGCCCCTTGTAGCCGTAGCGCCGGTTATAAAACATCGCATACCTCTCTGCAAGGCTCTTCATAAAGAATCCTATTCCAATGTCTCCAGTTTCGACCAGGAGATGAAAGTGATTGTTCATGAGACAGTATGCGTGAATTCGGCACGCCTTCTTCTCCGCCTCGCTCTCCAGGATCTGCAGAAAGATCTTAAAATCCATCTCATCCTGAAAAATCACCTGCCTGCGAATCCCTCGCTCCATCAGATGATATGTCGCGCCCGGATACCACTCACGTCGTTTTCTAGCCATAAAAGCACCTCAAAAATCAATTAATATTTCTCTCCATATTTATCAAATAAACTCAGGGACTATCTGTCTACTAAACAGGACAATCCATAAAAATATGTCTGCCAAATGGGTTGCGCTTCATCTGCATCCAGAATATGGGGGAAACTAAAATTTTCCGTGTCCACAGTTATGGATACAGTACAGTGTTGACTGTCCAAATTCATGGCAGATCATGAATCCGTAGTAATGGTTGTCATAGGGAAAGAAAGCGTCGTTGAGTCCAAGGTCTACCACGGAGCAGAACTCCAGATGGCAACACGGTCAACCTGTTTATCCGCTCAACGACTCTAAAGAATATAAGCTCATTCTATCACGAAGATCCCGAAATGTGTATGGTCGTCAAACAGACTATATTCCCCGGTTAACCACACGATTTTCCGTCATTTTTCAAAATCACTTTATAAAAAATTAATGGGGTCTGACCCCATAAACTCCAGTTTAGACTCTGTTTAGAAAAATTTAATGGGGTCAGACCCCATTACGAAATTCTTAAGATGCGCACGAAAAGGGGGCAATCGTTCAAGCGGATCGAAAATCCGGTCGAGCGATTGCCCCCAGTGCATCACTTTACGTGACTATACATTATGTTACTTTTGTTTACTTCACTTTTTCAGCTGTCGAGGCCCGTCATCTACAGTTTTGATGCGGACTTACGAATTCCGCTGCAAGCTTGTTAAACCAGTTTATAGAGTCAGACCCCCTCTTCCCAGCCTTTGCAGATGTCACACCAGCCCTTCGGCTCCGTGATTTTCTCCAGTTCCTCCGGTGTGAGCTTTACGGAGGTGAATCCGTTACCGCCGGCCGGATGGACGTACGCGAAGCGCTTCATCGAGATGTCGAGCCAGATCGGAATCTCCTCCGGAACTGCAAACGGACACACACCGCCCGGCTGAAATCCGGTGATTTCCTCCACCTGCTCGCGCGGAATCATGTGCGGCTTCGTATGAAACACCGCCTTAAACTTCGAGCTGTTCACCTTTCCGTCGCCCGCCATGACCACGATCACCGGCTTCTCATCCACGATAAACGACAGCGTCTTCGCGATCTCCGGCTCCGAACAGCCGATCCGCAGCGCCGCATGCTCCACCGTATCGATCGTCTCCGCATGCTCCGTCAGCCGATCACCGAAGCCCTTCCGCTCCAGAAAATCCTTCACCTTCTCGTTTATCATCCGCGCCACACTCCTTCGCGCATCCGTTCGGTCACCCTCACAGACTGCCCGCTATCTATCTAGAATATACATCATGTCATCAGCCATCACTATACCCCCGATCGCCCGATTTCGCCAATACGATTTCACTATCGTTCGTGATAGATCCAGCCTATATATACCTGGAGTTTATGGGGTCAGACCCCATAAACTCCAGTTTAGATTCTGTTTAGAAAAATTTAATGGGGTCAGACCCCATTACGAAATTCTTAAGATGTTATTCTGAATAACGTTCAAAAGTAGGTTTCATCTTCCATCCTTCGCCTTTCCGCAAGTTCGCAGAAACTTTTTTTCTTGAATTCTTGTCTTTCCATATCTCATGCACTATACTGTATGTGTTTTAACCTACGTCACGCCGCAGGCGAGCACGTTACTCAAAGTAACACACAGTGCATCTGCAGATCACCGGTCTGCCACTCCTGCCTGCCAATGCACCCGCCCGGAGCCTAATCACTCCGCGGCAGTTTAGATTCTGTTTAGGAAAATTTAATGGGGTCAGACCCCATGAAGTTTTCCTTACGAAATTCTTAAGCCGGCTGTAAGGGGGTCTGACCCCATTAAATTTTTATAAACTTTCAGAATCGAGGGTATATATGAAGAAGCTTTCTACTCAGAAACTGGCGGATACGATCACGTCACTGCGGAAGTCACAGAAGATTTCGCAGCAGGAGCTGGCGGATCGTACTGGTATCAATCGTGCGCTGATCTCTCGGATCGAGGGGCAGGCTTTCACGCCGTCGATCGAGCAGCTCGAGCAGCTCGCGGGCGCGCTGCACTTCGATCTCTGCGATATGTTCGAGGACGACAGCATCCACCCGCTCGCGCCGGTGTCTCCGATGAACATCGTGGTAGCCGGAACGGGCTACGTCGGTCTGTCGCTCGCGACGCTGCTCGCACAGCATAATCACGTCACCGCAGTCGACATCATCGAGGAGAAGGTGCAGGATCTCAATGCCTGGATCAGCCCGATCCAGGACGAGTACATCGAGAAGTTCTTCGCCGAGGCGAAGGCCGGCACTCGCAGGCTCGACCTCCACGCCGTCCTGAACACCGGCCTGCACGCCGACGGCGCCGGCTCTCACACAGCTTCCGCAGCCGCCACCACCCCAGCCAGCGCCGGCACCACCGGCATTGGCCCGCAGAACTCGGCCAGCGCCACCACCCACACCGCTTCCGCTGCCGACACCGCACCGGCCAGCGACGGCACCACCGGCATTGGCCCGCAGAACCCGGCCAGCGCCACCACCCACGTCGCTTCCGCTGCCGACACCGCACCGGCCAGCGACGGCACCACCGGCATTGGCCTGCAGAACCCGTCCGACGCTGCCTACGCGTCCGCGGATCTCGTCATCATCGCGGCACCGACGAACTACGACAGCAAGAAGAACTACTTCGACACGAGCGCCGTCGAAAGCGTGATCGAGCAGGTTCTCGCGTGCAACGACCACTGCTACATGTTCATCAAGTCCACGATCCCGGTCGGCTACACCGCCTCGATCCGCGCGAAGTACGGCACCAGCCGCATCCTCTTCTCCCCGGAGTTCCTCCGCGAGTCGAAGGCCCTCTACGACAACCTCTACCCGTCCCGGATCATCGTGTCCTGTGACGAAAACGACCCGGCCTCCGTCGACGCCGCGCACCGCTTCGCCGCCCTCCTCCAGGAAGGCGCGATCAAAACCGGCATCCGTACCCTCTTCATGGGCTTCACCGAAGCCGAGGCCGTCAAGCTCTTCGCGAACACCTACCTCGCGCTCCGCGTGTCCTACTTCAACGAGCTCGACACCTACGCCGAGACGAAGGGCCTCAACACCCAGCAGATCATCGACGGCGTCTGCCTCGACCCGCGCATCGGCGACTTCTATAACAACCCATCCTTCGGCTACGGCGGCTACTGCCTCCCGAAGGACACGAAGCAACTTCTCGCGAACTACCAGGACGTCCCGGAGAACCTGATCCAGGCGATCGTCGAGAGTAATCGCACCCGGAAGGACTTCATCGCAGACCGCGTGCTCGAAATCGCCGACGCATATGAGGCCAATGCAGGCTACAACAAGCAGCAGGAGGCCCTCCAGGAGGAAACCGTCGTCGGTGTGTATCGCCTGACCATGAAGGCGAACTCCGACAACTTCCGCCAGTCCTCGATCCAGGGCGTCATGAAGCGCATCAAGGCGAAGGGTGCCCGCGTCATCATCTACGAACCGACCCTCGAAAACGGCAGCACCTTCTTCGGAAGCCGCGTCGTTAACGACCTCGCCGAGTTCAAGTCCGAAAGCCGCTGCATCCTCGCAAACCGCTACGACACCGTCCTCGACGACGTCCGCGAAAAGGTCTACACCCGTGACCTCTTCCACAACAACTGACCCCGCCGAAAATTTAATGGGGTCTGACCCCATTAAATTTTTCTAAACAAATTCTAAAGTTAGAGTTTATGGGGTCAGACCCCCTTACGAAATTCTTAAGATGGGCCAGGGCAACCACCCCGAGCCAATCACCCCCGGGGTCTGAACCCCATCACATGAATATGGAAAATATGGATAACACAGAGAACACAAAGAAATCAAAGAAAATAGAGAAAACCAGCGTATCCCTCGACGGAAAATCCATCCTCGTCACAGGCGCAGCGGGCTTCATCGGCTCGAACCTCTGCGCGCGGCTGCTGCGCGACACGCAGAGCGCGACGATCGTCGGCATCGACTGCATGACCGACTACAACCCGCTCGAGCTGAAGGAGTACCGCCTCCGGAAGGTCGAAGAGGCCGCGCAGTCCTCAAAATCCCACTGGGTCTTCATCCGCGGCGACATCGCAGACAAGCCACTCATCGACGAGCTCTTCGCGACCTACCGCTTTCACGTCCTCGTCAACCTCGCCGCCCAGGCCGGCGTGCGCTACAGCATCGACCACCCGGACGTTTACATTCACTCGAACCTGATCGGCTTCTACAACCTCCTCGAGGCCGCGCGCCACGACGACGCAATGGAGCACTTCGTCTACGCCTCGTCCTCCTCCGTCTACGGCGGCAACAAAAAGGTCCCGTTCAGCACCGACGATCCGGTCGACCACCCGGTGTCACTCTACGCCGCGACGAAAAAGAGCAACGAGCTCATGGCCCACGCCTACTCGAAGCTCTACAACATCCCGTCCACCGGCCTCCGCTTCTTCACCGTCTACGGCCCGGCCGGCCGCACGGACATGTTCTACTTCTCCGCGACGAACCGCCTCGTGAAGGGCGACAGCATCCAGATCTTCAACTACGGAAACTGCAAGCGCGACTTCACCTACATCGACGACATCGTCGAAGGCATCACCCGCGTCATGGGCGGCGCACCTGAGAAGCAGAACGGCCCCGACGGCCTCCCGATCCCGCCATACGCCGTCTACAACATCGGCGGTGGCACCCCGGAGAACCTCCTCGACTACATCACGACCCTCCAGGAGGAGCTCGTCCGCGCCGGCGTCCTGCCTCCGGATTACGACTTCGACGCCCATAAGTCCCTCGTGCCAATGCAGCCGGGCGATGTGCCTGTCACCTACGCGGACAGCACCGCCCTCGAAAGGGACTACGGATTCCGCCCGGAAATCAACATCCGCCAGGGCCTCCGCGCCTTCGCCGAATGGTATAAAGCCTTCTATATGTCATGACGCAACAGCGACCGTCGCTCTACGCCTACCGCCACTCGTCCGGCCAATGCAGACCGCGGTCACGGGCTCACCGACTCGAAGAAGCTCGTCAATGGGGTCTGCCCCCATCACGACATCCGTTGCCTGCTTTCCTCCGCGGGCACCGGATTTTAGATTCTTGCCAGTAGCTCGGATGGAGTAAAAGCCATCACCCTGCTCTGCGTAAAATCTTTAAGGTTTCTCGTAATAATATAGTCGGCATGGATAGCTTCTGCTGTTGCGCTCTGAACAGCATCCTCAAAGTCTTTCCACTTCATGGTTACTGCCCTTTCCAGAACAGCCGGACTAAAATCAGCAAACTCAAATATGAGACTCAGTTTGCGGAAAATCTCTGCAATCTGGTCTGGAGTCATCTGCCTGCGCATGACATACATCATATTGGCATAGGTCAACGTGGAAATGTATCCCCTTGCCTGTTCTGTCTCACACAGCTTCCAGATCATAGAGGAGTCTTTTACGAATTCCGGACGGTTAATCAGCACATCCAGAATAACATTCGTGTCAATCAACAGAACCATATTTCGTCCTCATGCTTTCTGCCTTGACTTCATCCAAATCATAGTCTTCTTTCAGAATTCCAGTAAGGGAATCTGTAAGATACGACACAGTGGCATCCTTCGGAATGAAACGTCCGACTTCCCGGCCATTCTTCGTCACGATAATTTCCTGCCCTGACATTACAAGGCTTAAATACCTTCCGAAATTATTCTGCATTTCGGTTGCAGTTGCGGTCGCAGTAATCATAACAGCACCTCCTTATTAGCTAATTTTATTATATGATATTTTAGCCAATTCATAAAGCCCTATCAAAATTTTCATCTTGTTCCGTCCAATGCAGACCGCGGTCACGGGTTCATCGACTCGGAGGAGCTCGTCACCCCAAACACCTTACACACTTCCCGGTAGCTCTCCACGTCCCCGACGTCATACCGCTTCCCCGGCATCACGAACGCGTGCATCGGCACCTGCCGGCTCAGCCACGCCGCGGAGCTTCCCGGCGCGTCCGCGCCGCAACCTGCGGTCAATGCTTCCGGAATCCGCATCACGTCCTCCCAGCGATAAAACGTCAGCACAGCTAAATCGTCACCATAGTTTATGGGGTCTGACCCCATTAAATTTTTCTAAACAAATTCTAAACTTGGAGTTTATGGGGTCAGACCCCCTTACGAAATTCTTAAGATCATCTCACGTCAACAGCCAGTCGATGACGTTCACGACCTTTATGCCCTCGTAGTTTCCGAGCGAAAAGCGATCCAGCGTCAGCACGAACTTTTCATAATTATCCTGAATACTCCGCAGTGGCCTCATCTCCCGCTCAAACGTTTCCTCTGCGGTCATATCCGCCGTCACCTGATAATAGGTAATCACGCCATCCTTCTGCGTCACGAAATCGACCTCAGTAGAGCCATATTTACCGATATTGACCTTGTATCCTCGTCTGGCAAGCTCCAGATAAACGACATTCTCGATCGTAAATCCGAGATCATATCGTTTTCTCGGAAGAATGTGGTTTCGGATGCCCATATCCACCATATAGTACTTCTGGTTGATCTTCAGAAGCTGCTTTCCTACGATGTCAAATCTCTCCACAGGATAAAAAACGAAGGACTCCGTTAAGGCTTCCACATAATCACTTACCGTATTCTGCGATACCTTGCGCCCCGACGAGATCAGATAGTCGGTGATGCTTTTCATCGACACCGGGCTGCCGATCACGCTGGCCAGATACCGTGCGATCGTCTTCAGTAAAGTGATATCCGTCACCTTACGTCCACGCCCCTCCACTTCTCTCCGCTCCTGCCGCTGCTCGATATCCTTTACGATCACTGTGTTATAGATCCCCTCCAGATACTGATCGATTTTCTCGTCCGTCCGATCCATCACTGCAACATACGGAATCCCACCAGTCTTCATGAACTCTGCAAAGGCATCCTCCTTCGCCATCCCCGTCACCGTCATATACTCACGGAAAGAAAGCGGCAGCATCCTGATCTCTATGTAACGACCTGACAGAAGCGTCGCAAGCTCACTTGACAGCATATATGCATTGGAGCCTGTGAGATATATGTCCACACGCTCTCTGATATACAGACTATCTACCACCTTCTCAAACGAAGGAACCTCCTGAATCTCATCCAGAAAAATGTAGGTCATCTTCTCAGCGCAAAGCCGTTCCTTCAAATACTGATACAGTTTCCTGTAATCCTTTAAATCCTCGTAATCCAGGTTTTCAAAATTGATCGAAATAATCTGATCCGGTGTGACACCATGTGCCAGAAGCCTATGCTGATACTGCTCCAGAAGAACAGACTTCCCACAGCGACGAATTCCGGTCACGACCTTTATCTGCTGCTCATCCTTCCATGCCCACAACTGATCCAGGTATTCCTTACGCTCAACCATAGACGCACCTCCTTTTCTCCAGTATGGCACATCCCCTGCCGATTTTCAATTTATTTTCCCATTTGGGAAAACATTTGTGTATTTTCATCTATTTTTCTCATTTTGGCATCTTCTCGTTTTTCCACTCATCTGCCTAAACTAAGATTCCTTTCGCCAATGCAGCCGACCACCTCGTCTTCACTTCTCATCAACTTTTCGTCCCCTCAACACCCGACATACACTTCGGTAGCTCTCCACGTCCCCGACGTCATACCTCTTCCCGGGCATCACGAACGCGTGCATCGGCACCTGCCAGCTCAGCCACGCCTCGAAACTTCCCGGAGCGTCCGCACCGCATCCCGCGGCCAATGCTTCCGGAATCCGCTTCACGACCTCCCGACCCCTGTTGATTTCATCTGGTATTCTATTCTTTCTGCTCCACAATTTTCTCTGCCCAACCTACAATTTCTTTTGCATATAGTAACGCATCTCGTACATGTCGTTCTTCAATGTCAAGTTCATTTGGATACCGTACTGCGATTCCATATGGCGTTAATGCATCCGCATAATCATAATACTTCTCTGGAATTTCCACCTTGTTCTTTATTTGCTCCAGATGAAATGAGAGATTGTGTTTCTTCGGCATCCCGCCTTGTGCACCATACGATATAATGATTGCTTTGATTGCTTTCTCTACCGCCTGCTGGCAGTGATAGCAAATGATTTCCTATGGCTTTGGATAGTACTGTTTATCAAGATGCTCCGCTACTCCAAGATCTGTTTTTGCAAACTCAATCCACATGATGTCTTCATGCTCCATATAGCAGCACCCCCTTCTGTACCACCTCACTCTCCACGGAAGCGATTTTTTCTTTTCTGTCTTCAAATGTCTTTTCCGTATTTACTATGATGTCAACAGATCGCTTTTGCTTATGCCTTATCGCCTTATACGCTTTAGCCGTAAGCCCAAGCATATCCTTTTGCGAATCATCCACAATGATATAAAAATCAAAATCGCTGTCTGCATTCTGTTTTCCTTCTGCAAAAGATCCAAACAAATAGATTCGTATTGGCATTAAGTCTTTAACAAAACTATTTGTTAACTCATTAATCTCAGTTGTAGGCATATGTTTATCCTCCTCCCTTTAAACAAGCTTTTCACCATCACTCCCTTTTAACAGGGACTGGATTTAATATTTATGGTACCCGGCCCTATTGTAGCCTCCCCTTCTAATTGTTTCCTTTAGTATACCATACGCTGTCTATACTTTTGATCACCCCACTTCCCCTCAAACACCTGACCCATTATACTCCTTACTCACGAGGTTGCCCCGCCACCATTTCTTTACTTCTTTATCAAAATCAAATTCTATCGGCTGTTTTTATTAAATATCGTTTTTACAAGTACATTTGTTCTTCTATATTCATAATATTACTATCTACTCAAAAAATCAAGTGCTACTTATGTTGCCTTTCCCTATATTCTTGCTCCTCTTTCACCGTCAAAACATATTCATCCTCGCGCAAATCATTTCCATCTTAATCTATACGTTTCACAATTCATCCGATGCCCGCTTTCTTCCACGGGCACCGGCCTCCCTCCTCTTTTATTCTTTACTCGTCTTCATCTCTCCGTATTCCAGTATATCCGCGATTCTTTCGCATGCGTGTCCGTCCCCGTACGGGTTCGCTGCGTGTGACATCTTTTCATACTCTTCCTAGTTATCGAGGAGCTTCGTAAACTCGTTATAGATTACCTCCTCCGAGGTGCCGACCAGCTTCAGCGTTCCCGCCTTGATGCCCTCCGGACGCTCGGTGGTATCACGCATCACCAGTACCGGCTTGCCGAGTGACGGTGCCTCCTCCTGAATTCCGCCGGAATCCGTAAGGATCAGGTAGCTATAGTGCATATAGTTATGGAAGCAAAAACAATTCAAAACCGGGATTGGTAACAGCTGCGATATCGGATTTTTCAATTTGTTCAACCAGTTCATCATATCCCTGTACCTTTTCTTCAAAAATATCTGCATCGAAGACAACGACCATTTTATCTCTATCAATATCAAAATCGTTATCCGCAACATTTTTTTGCTCAAGCGCAAATGAAATTAGCTTTTTGGCATAAGAAATATCTTTATCCTGCCCCGTTTTTTCCCATAAACGGATATCAATGAGCGGGTGAATACCAAGTTCTTTTCTCAAATCAATCAGCTTTTTAAAATAAAACGTTTCTGTATTTGCACCCTCACAAATAAAAAAATATTTTCTGAATGGCTCAACCTGTTCTTCATGGTCGCTTTCCCTCTTGTTCCAATTTGTATATGCATGTACCGGCATTTGTTTAGCCCTCCTTTCGGAAAGTAAACTGTTTAAATACAGGAATCGCACCATAGCGGCCTTCCAGATAAGCTTTACTCAGTTTCTTATCATATCTTTCCTTGAATCTATCCAGGGAATAAATCTTGCTGGCATTCGTCCCGTCACGCTCTACGAACCATATTTCGTCTCTGCGGAACAGTTCCTGATCCATGATGGTATCTTCATGTGTTGTGAACACCAACTGCACTCTGTCAGCCTCATGGGCCTCCATAAACAGTTTTAAGAAATGCTCCGTCAGCTTAGGGTGGAGACTTCTTTCCAGCTCATCAACCACAAAGACTACATCTTCTCTTTTACTCATCAGCATATCTATCAGATCGAACAGTCTCTTCGTTCCGTCAGATTCCTCATGAAAGCTGAAATCAAATACCAGATTTCCATGTTTTAAAACAAGCGTTGTAATTTCCGGTTCACTCGCACCGGCAATGCGAATGTTAAAGAAACCATCTGCAATTCTCCATGTCATTTTCAATTCCGGAAGATTTGTCATCTGCATTTGTTTCTTCAAGGTATTAAAAATCTCATACAGAACGTCCTTAGGGACCATCTGGCTCATTTCTTCCATGGTGATCTGTTTTGTCTTGATTTCGCTGACACCGGTATCAAAAGTTTTGATTAAACTGCTTATGGTATCCAGAGATTCCTCGCTATAATAGGCATCTGTATCAGAAATGCCGATGTTCGGATTAATGACAACGATATGATTTATAATCCATTCAAACACATTTTTGAAGAACAGCAGTTTTGAATTGTCCTCATACTTCTTTCCTCTGTTCATCTCTGCCAAAAAGAGCTGAGTATTATGACCAGCAAAATCTTCGGCATACACAGCAAACCTGTTTTTTTCAGAAGTGGTTGGATTCACCCCATCTCCCAATACGGGCGCTTTCTCCTTTTCTCTCATAAACAGATTATGGGCAGAGCCATCCTGCATCAGTTCAAAAAGCCACTCTTCCGTGATTTCTCTCTTATTTAAAATTGCAGAAAAACCATACGCATAAAATTTATCTTCTACCGTAAACTGTAATTCGAAGACACTTTCTCGATTCTGATTTTCCAGGCTATTTCTGCAAAAGTCGCTCGCTGAATTTACCGGAAGACCTTCGATGAGTACCTTTTTAATAAAAGCGACCACCTTAACAAGATTTGATTTACCCGAAGCATTCGCACCATATACTACAGCGTTTTTCAATATATTTGTCTGCTTAATTTTTACTCTGTGGCTTTTGTTCGTCTGAATTTTACTGGAAGAAAGCAAAGATAATTCTTCCTTTTTATCAAATGATTTGTAATTTTCTACGGATACTCGTAATAGCATAATCAACACCTCTCCTACCATGAGACTATGATGGAATTATCTGACTATATTATACGCTGTAAAAGTCAACCACACAATATCAATTTCTGTATATAGAGTTTTTTTCTCTATATACAGAAATGAATTTCGAAAGTGATCATTTTCACTTCGTGAAGTCATCAAAATCAGATCACATCTCGCGAGCACCCACACAATCGACGGCTATAATGGATCCGTAAAATCAGACACTGAGCAGGTCCGTGACAGCTCATGAAATCATCCCTGGCGCAAGTTAAATCCAGCATATTCTGACCTGCTCCACATTATCCGGGCACTGCATACGACGCTGTACTTCTACCATTCACTGCCTTTGATTCTTCCGTCATATTATTTGCGTTTTTATCTATACGTCAATCACTATATATCCGCCGCAGAGAGCTGATCTCGGAAATGTCAAAATAACAGTCTCGCGCGGCGGAAGAATGTAAAATTCTTATGTGCACACGGCATGTTATGCATATATCAATCTACCTTTAGGTGCTGGGATTTCTCTACCTAATGCTTCCGCTGTTTCCAGCCATTCAGAAATGACTATTTCTACGTTTTCCAGGGCCTCCTCTGCTGTCGCACCATCTGCCATACAGCCAGGAAGTTCCGGAACATCTACGATCCATTTTTGATCTTCTTCAGACCAAAAAACTATACGCTCATATTTATGCATGTTTATACCTCCAGCTCCCACTCTCCGAAACCAATCCGCCTTCCTCAAACACCCGACATACCCTTCGATAGCTCTCCACGTCCCCGACATCATACCGCTTCCCCGGCATCACGAACGCGTGCATCGGCACCTGCCGGCTCAGCCACGCCGCGAAGCTTCCCGGAGCGTCCGCTCCGTATTTTTCTTTATGGGGCCTGGCCCCAATGTCGTCAACTTGCTTTACTATGAAGATGGCCCCAACACCGTACCCAAACGCTATTATTTTTTCAGGATTTCCAGCATCTCTGCCGGGGTAACAATGAAATTTCTGACCGGATAGTGTTTCTGATTTCCCGTCACAAGATAGGCATCGTCTTCACGCTTTTCCATTGCAACCTCATAGAACACAAGGTCATCCATATCAATCAGTATTTCACCGGTTGGTTTTGGCATCACCTCAACGCCAAACTGCCGTACAGCTTCTAACACTGTCTGAATCGTTTCCGGGTTTAAATGAAACTTTTTTCGGCTTAATACCTCTTCGTATTCCGCTAAAATGTCCGGGTGATACAGTGGGATAATTTCTCCTGACAACATCGCCCGAAATACTTGTCGTGGAGGTGAGTCCGGGTTTTTGGTAATAACAGCTGACACGATTACATTTGTATCAACCACGGCGTAGCATCGCATCACTTTGCCGCCTTTCTAGCCGCTCTCACATCCGCTATCTCTGCATTGATTTCATCCAAAGTCATCTCAGGAACGGCTTCTGCCTGCTTAAACATATCATCTAAAGCACTCAAAGCTTCCGTTCTTGTCACAACGCCTTTTGGCAAAGTCGTATCAAATGGAATCCCCCGTACCATCTTGCTTCTGACAAAAAACATTCTGATAGCCGTTGGAATGTCCATCCCTAAAGCTTCGTAGATTTCCGTCACTTCCTGTTTCAGTTCTTTATCAACACGTGCCTGAACTAAAGTCTGTTCTGCCATAATGAGCGCCTCCCTATTTATATTCGTTTCACATACCACCGTATGATTTTCATATATTCATTATGCGTTATTCAACTAAAAATATCAAGCACTCAACAGAATTTCACTGTGAATGTGAACTTCCTGAAGATTTTCTAAAGCCACTTTACTTCCCTTCAAACACCCAACATACCCTTCGGTAGCTCTCCACGTCCCCGACGTCATACCGTTTCCCGGGCATCACGAACGCGTGCATCGGCACCTGCCGGCTCAGCCACGCCGCGAAACTTCCCGGCGCGTCCGTGCCGCACCCCGCGGCCAATGCTTCCGGAATCCGCTTCACGTCCTCCCGGCGATAGAAATAAAACGGCGGCACAGCGAGATGCCCCTTCGGCACCTTCGGCTCGCCCCAGCGCGCGAAATGCTCCGCAAACTTATGATTCGTCACCACGATAAACTCATCGATCTCCGGATCCGCCGCGAGATCATTCGCCCTGCACAGCACCTCACAGGACTAATCGAGCTTACCGCAGTTCACCCCAACATACTTATTCTCCGCCGCCTTCGCCATCAGGATCAGCTCCATCGGCTCCAGCTGTATATGATTCACCCTGCACAGCGCCACGAGAAAGGCAATGATGACGGCCGCAGAGGAGGACAGCCCTCCGATCGGCAGCTCGCCCTCGATCACCGCGCTCATGCCCACCGAAAGCGTATACTTCTCCGACAGCATCAGCGTCGCCCCGCGAAGATGATCCGCCCAGTCGCCCACCTTCTCCGGCTCGATCGAACGAATGTGAAACTGCGCCCGCTTCGGAAAGTTCAGCGAACAGAGCTCGATGACACCGTTCTTCTTCGCACTGTACGCGATGTGGATTCCCTTATCGATCGCAAGCCCATGGATCTTCCCGTACTGGTGGTCAATGTGGGCACCGAGCGGCGAGATTCTGTACGGACAGAATACCTCACCGTCAGGTTCTCTATGGAATGCGACTCGTAAGTTCCTAAATAATTCATCTGTTTTCAACCCTCTTTTATAAATCTATGGTAATATCATGTATAACTACGCCGCATACAAGTGGCTTAATCTTTTTATTTTTAAGAAAGGAAAATCATCATGAATTCAAGTTCTGAATCCGCACTCGTAGCTCAGCGCACTTCCCGCGCCCTGACCCGTTCTCTGCAGCCTGTTCTTCTCTTCATCCTGGTCATTTTCCTTGCACTGGTGTCATCCTGTTCTGCGATGGCTGCTGAGCCTCCGAACGCTGCTCATCCGCCTAGTCGTACTGTGTCCTCTTCTCCGGCGCTTCGTACATCTCGCACCCGGAACGCACTCCGTCCGCAGTCCGATACCGGCTGGTACTATGCCGATGACTCGCGCCACTGGTACTACCAGGTCCCTGTCCAAGCCACTTCTCTGTTCACCACCACACCTCCATCCGCCTCACCTCCTGACGCACAGGATTCATCATCCCCACTTCTTAAAACCGGCTGGCACCATGACGTCGACGGCTTCACTTACTACTTCGATCCGTCCGACGGTCACATGCTTGCAGGTTCCCACACGATCGATGGCATCGAGTACAGTTTCCTTCCGGAGCGCGACCGCGGCAACTATCATCAGGACAGCCTCGGTGCCTGGTTCTATCGCGCCAACGGCCTCGCTCCGTATGGCTCTCTTCTTAATTATCGCTCTCGGAACAAACGTCACTCTTCACCGGCTGCCACTCGTCCGACGAATACAGACTGCGATAAGTCGTTAATCGACTCAGAGGATCTCGTCACCGATCGGCTCACAATCCCTCCGAAGGCCTCTCCGTCTGAGCTGACCCGCGACGATGACACGGATGCCAGCACGACCGCCACACCATCCGAGATTCCACGTGAGGATGATCCTCCGGCCACGCCTTCCGAGCCGCCACGCTCCGAAGACACTCCGCCTTCACCCCCGGACCCGGACTCTCCAGATCCTGCCGAGATGCCAGATCCTCCATCCCCGCCAGAGACTCCAGATCCAGACAATCCGGATCCGCCATCCCCTCCTTCCGACGATCGCGATCACGCTCACACTTCAGATCCTTCGGTCCATTGTATCGCGACCGATGACTGGCAGACGATCCTTGCGAACCGTGACGCCTACGGCGACTGTATCAAGAATCACTGCACTGCGCTTCTGTGCCTGAGTGGTCCACCAGTTTCCTGGCCACTCCCGTCGACCAACACCACGACGCAGGACTATCCGCTCTATGTCTCGCTCGTCGACGCTCACGATGACCAGCTCACCTTCGCGCAGGCCTACGCCATCCCGGAGCTGAGCGCTGTCCCGATGTATATCGGAACCAGCCTTCATGACTCTGAATCTACACCGATTTATAAACAGTCGAACTTAGGCGGCATCTGCGATACCTGGCTGTTCCGTATGCTAACCGGCACCGGAACGAAATCACCGTTCAGATTCTATCTTAAAGATGATGACGGCACATACTCGCAGCACGAGTACCAGTATCCAGGCTATCAGATCCGCATACCGGCTGCAGATGAAGACAACGGTGCCGCCCGGCTCCCGCTTCAGGAAACCGTGAAGTATATCAGTCGCGGCTACCATACAGAAAACGCGCCTGTGGAAAAGCTGAATTATACCAAATATCTGGCTCGTAAATCGTGGAAAGAAAGCAAACTGGCCCAGCTGTACAGCGAAGCGGAGTCGAAATCCTCCCTGTGGTTCCCGTCCGCCCAGGAACTTCGCGAATACACGCTAGCGAAAACGGAAGAGAACACTTACCTTCCGCTCGACGCCGATGGTGATCCGTTACTCAGTATGTACCTAAAGCCTGAGCGCTACCTCCCGGCCCTCGCCGACAGCTGGCGCAGTGATGAATCCTACTGGCTCCGAAGCACACCATCCGCCTACCTCAGTGAGGATACCTACGCCGAGCAGGGCATGTCCGACGAAGCCAGCCGCGACGAGTACTTCCTCCAGGCCGACAGCGCTGGAAACATACGCGCCGCACACTACGACGACACCGCTGCCGTGCGACTGATGTTTACTATTAAATAACTTACGAACTTTCAATTATTATTTCCATCCTAATCTATACGTCATATACTACTCATTCGGTGCCTGCCAGTCAGCAGGCACCGAATTATATGCATATTTTAGTTAGTTTTACACCTCTTGGCCAAGAGGACTGCTTGTGTTCTCTTAGACTGCAAATGTCATGATGAATAATTCAGGCTTTGTTAACAGCTCACATATAGCTAACCTTCCTCCCATAATAATCGCTGAACTTTGCAGTGATATGTGCACCGCTTCCTTTACCGGCAGCGACGACAATCAGTTCGTCGGACCAGGCGCTGATTATTCGGTTTCTTTCCGGGAAATACCGATCGCCATCGCCAGATCAAAGTGCGACCCGCTCTTCTTGATATCGCCCGGTGCCAGACTGATGATGACACGCTTCTTAGGAAATACATATCCGGTCTCATCGATGGCCGCCTGTACCCTTTCCGATGCCTCTTTCACTGCCTGATCACCAAGGCCGATCACCGAAATAGATGGCTGACCATCGAGTGTTTTCGTTTCGATATCTACCTGATATCCATCGATTCCATCAATCGCAAAGCTTTTTACCAAGGAAGCCATACGTCATTTTCTCCCATCACTTTTCTGATGCCGTCTTCTTCGACGACGTATTTATGTGCCGTATTTTCTACAAACTCCCGATACCCGAAGATCCCCTTCGGGCCAAAATATGCTAATGTCTTCTCCGGTTCTGTGATGCCATCGTCCTGCAGACGTATGATCGTTTTATAAGAACTATAGCGATAGTCCTCCGGATGCGCCGCCATCCTCGCCTTCACCGGATTCAGATGAATATACCGGCTTGTCTGCAGAAAATAATCATCCGTTTTCACTAAACAGGACTTGTATCTCCGCTCGAAAACATGCCCGCTATAGCCATGATGGCGGTTATAGTACATCGCATATTTTCCCGAAAGATGCATCATAAACTGGCCGATTTCAACATCTCCCGTCTCTACCAGAAGGTGAAAATGATTCGTCATCAGGCAGTATGCATGGATACGACAGTCATTATTTACTGATTGCTGCTGCATGATTTTCAGAAACACCTGAAAATCAAATTCGTCTTCAAAAATTTCCATTCGGCGGATTCCACGTGCCATCAGATGATACGTCGCACCGGGAAACCACTCTCTACATTGTCTGGCTATGGCATCGATGACCTCCTTAATCGAAGTTTACTGTGGGAGAAGATGTACGCGAAATATGCGCTTACAGGATAACAGAACATGAATCATCCACTGGGTGGATTCCGTAGAAGAATCTTTAATATAACCAGATTCTAGCACGAAGTTTCAGAATTGCATATGGTCGTTAATCAGACTATATGAAGCGGTTTACCCCACGTGTTTTCAAGGGGTCTCGAGATTTTGCCTTTAAAAAATTTTTTGACTTTTTACAGAAATCAGCCCTGACGCAAGTTAGATCCAGCATATTCTGACCTGCTCCGCATGATACGGGCAATGCATACGACGCTGTACTTCTACCATTCACTGCCTTTGATTCTTCTATCACATTATTTGCATCTTTATCTATATGCTAATCACTATATATCCGCCGCAGAGAGCTGATCTCGGAAATGTCAGAAAAACAGTCTCGCGCGGCGGAACGAAATTGATTCTCAATAACTCTGCATATATTTTTCCCAGAATTCCTTAGCTGTAATAATTTCAATATTCTCAAACTTTTCTAAAACCAGCAAGTCTTTATCACCGCTTACGATATACAGCGCTTTTGCATCTTTGGCGCATCCAAGAAACTTGTCATCGTCAGGATCTCTGCTCAATTCGACATGTGTTACAGGTTCAACTACTTCCAAAGCCTGTACCAGCGGTGCCAGCAATTGACGGTTAATATGCCCCTGCTTCCTATCGATCATTTCTTGCACGATTTCCTCGTATTCATCAATAATCTCAGTTGTAGCGCATGCCGTCAATCTGCTTTCTACCACCGCATTTAAGATTTGTCGAGGAAATCCGCCAAAGAAAACTCCGGAAATTAAAACGTTCGTATCAACAACTATTCTCATTTCCGTTTACTCTGCCTCACAGACTTAATGATATCGTTTACGTCTTCTTCCTTATACCCAACCGAAGACGCCCACTTCTGCGCTTCATCAAGAGATGCTTCAAACTCTTCTGCCGTCGGCAGTTTCAACGTTTTCAGCATAATAACATCTCCAGAAGCATACGCCACTAACTTGTCACCAGCATCAATAGACAATAACTTTCGGATAGCAACAGGTAAGGAAATCTGCCCTTTAGATGAAACTGTCAAAACCTGCGTATTCATATAATGCCTTCCTTTCAAAAGTAAGATTTTCTTACTAAAATTATGCCACAATCCATTTCTTTGTGCTACGCGTGCTACTTCGAATTTACAAATATTTTAGAATTTGTTTATTCTTTCTTTATGGGGCCTGGCCCCAATGTCGTCAACTTAACATTTAGATCCACGCGAAAGCGTGGGTCTTATTTTTTTACAAATAAATTTATCAAAAGACTTGACAAAACCTCCCGAAAGTGAGGTCGCTTCGCGACCTTGTCAGTCAAGGGGATGTTCGCAGCGGCGCGAACCCTTAACCGCACTTCAAGGAGGTCAGTCTTATGAATCGAATCAACATCTGCAAAAACATTATTCAATCCATCCGTGATTATATCACAAATCCGGATAACCTCGATGCTTATCGTGAAAAAAATCGCTTCGTCCGTAAGCGGAAACTATCGATTTTTCATGTAATCATGTACCTGCTCTTCACCTCGAAAGCGTCCATGTATCAGAACCTTTTCAAAATCCGAACGGAGCTGAAAAACCTTGAATTTCCTGATGTTTCCAAGCAGGCGCTCTCCAAAGCCCGCCAGTCCATTCACCCGGATTTATTCCTTTCACTCTTTAACATCTCCGTTGATTTGTTTTATAAGCAGCAGCCTCAAAGACGGACATGGAACGGTTACCATCTTTTAGCTGTTGATGGTTCCAAGATCGAACTACCTAATTCGAAATCCAATTTCGAATTCTTTGGCGAAATGTCGACCTATCCAAATCCAGAGCGACGTTTCACTTCGGGGCTGGCATCGATCATCTATGATGTTCTGGACGATTACATCGTTCACGCTTCTCTCAGCCCGTATTTGGCCTCTGAGCGTACGGCAGCGAAGGAACACATCGCAAATCTTGAAGCACTTGATATCTTCGCCGATAACAGCATCGTCATATTTGATCGAGGCTATTACTCTGAAGGTATGTTTCGCTTCTTTTCTGAACGAAATCATCTTTGCCTTATGCGCTTGAAAGCCAACACAAAGATAGTTAAAAACTGCAAAGGCGATACCATGTCCATCCTACCGGGCAACCCAAAATCTGGAACAGAAGATGTAAAGATACGAGTCGTCGAGGTCGACCTTCCGAATGGAACCCAGGAATATCTCGCTACAAACATTTTTGATCCAGGCATTACGCCGTCGATGTTCCGTGAACTTTATTTCTATCGCTGGCCGATCGAAGTGAAGTACAGAGAGCTCAAAAACCGCCTGTGCCTTGAAGAATTTTCAGGAGCAACTGCCGTCTCGATCATGCAGGAATTCTATATCAATGTTCTTCTCTCAAATCTTGCATCTCTTATCAAAAACGAGGCCGACAATAATCTGCAAATCCCTGCAGAAAGCGCCAACAAGCACCGATATCAATCGAACAGGTCCTTTATCATTGGCTGTCTCAAAGGCTTACTTCCTAAAATTCTGTGTAGCATTCTCAAACCGACCTGTATCGATCGATTATACAAAGAAACGCTCCGAACCAAAGGAAAGGTGCTGCCAGGAAGATCCTATCCGAGGAAAAAACTCAAACTGGTGTGCCGAAAGCATTTCAACAACAAAAAGGTAGCGTTTTAATTCTGCTCAAAATCAATACCGCTGAAGGAGTTTCTTAACGGAGCTCTGTTAAAGTGCGCCTTCTTTAAAGATTTTTCGCTGGTATTCAAATTTTCCGCCGCCTTTGTGATATCATCCTTCTGGTAACTAATCTTAAGTTGACGTTGGGTTGACGACATTGGGGCCTGGCCCCAATGTCGTCCAAAGTCGCTTAAGCCGGATGCTCTGGCAGCGAGTATGATCTGATGCCACTCTTCATCAGAGCGGCGAGGTGCACGTTTATTCATCATGGGATTTCCTCTCTTCTTAAGTAGAGTAAAATAGTCCCATAGTGGAAGCGGCAGTGTAGTGAAATGATCCACCACTGTAAATGCCAGTGGGAAGACTGAGACTAAAATACTCTCGTTTTCCATGATTATGGCATTTTCAAAAGTATCAAACTAGCCGCACTGACACTGAGCGCTTACTTTATATCTCCACCAGTGGCCATTTTCCATCTCTATCTATATATATACATCACTCAACCGGCTGCAGGTTGCCTGCTGGCCGATTAGCGAGTTTATAGAAATTTTAGAAATTGTTTATTCTTTCTTTATGGGGCCTGGCCCCAATGTCTGGCAGATTTTATGGAGCACATTAGCATCCGGCTTACAAATGTTGTTCTCAAATCGGCTGATGTGCATACCAGAGAATCCAATTGCCTCTGATTATTCCGTTGCGCCGGAGGCGCCAGTCCGGCAAACTGGGAAGCAGTGTTCCGAGAGCAGAGCAGCACCTAAAAGCAGCTTGTCTGTCCATCTCGGCATCCTTGCATTTGCGTCAAGGCCTTGCCGTTATTGACGGTGCTAGCAGCCTTGACGAAATTGCAAGGATGTCGCATGCTTCTAAAGCTGCAGCTTTTTGGCCGGAATGGTGCTGCTCTAGCTCCGGTCTACTGCTGCAAAATGCCCCATAATATTCAGCCTCACCAAAGTTTTTGAGCGAAAGGCCCAGATACGATCTGAGATCATGGATTCTATCTCCCATTTGTGTGTACATGATATCACCTTACCAGTCAATAAAGGGAAGTCTTTTACTCTTTCACGCGATATGTATTACGATAGTCTTCGCATCGGCAATGATGCCAATGAATGCGCTCAAGCCATCGACCTCATCCAGCATGCCAGGGAAGTGCTTAGACATTGCAAAAAGCTGATCATCGTACACCGCGATCTGGTTTGGTCCATCCTCACTCCGGTTCACAACGCATTTGACTATTTCCGGAGGATTATCATTCAGCCTTTCTTTGGAAAGAATAATAGACTCATCTGTTCCGTAGAAGTAATAGTCCTCAGTGACCTGCTCCATCATTTTCTCCGGCGCAAACAGAACAAATGAATCCCACGGCTTTTCTTTTTTGTTCATCATTTTGTCCTCCTTCTTCTCTTTATTTCTGTCTTTTTCAGTAGCATCGGTTTTAGCACCGATATTGGTTCCGATATCAGCTCTTCCGTGACACTTCTTGTATTTCTTCCCGGAACCGCAAGGGCACGGATCGTTTCTGCCGACTTTTATCTTTTTGACCTTTCCATTCTCCGTTGTTGTAAAGGAGCCGAACCCAGACTCGTAGTCCACCTTAACGCCCATAGCGTTAATGTCGCTCTCGGCTTCTCTCATCATTTCTGCCATCTGGCTGCTCATCGGAGCAATGGAATTCGGCATTCTGAATCCACCCAAAGCCTCCTGCAGCTTAATCGGCTCCCAACCTCTGTTCTCTCTTAGGTTGGTGTGGTTATAACATTCTCCTATCATTCCGGCAATCGCCATGTAGACATCCATGTCCACAATGGGCATACCGTCATGTCGTTCACTTGTAATACCGGCAATTGCCTTCTCGATTACTTCTTTCATCTCTTCGCCGCTGTAGAAACCATCCCATATCTCCTTGATTCCAGGGACCTTCTTTTTGAGCTTCTTGTAATAACTGTTTGCAATCATCCCAGTCTCGCTCAATTCTTCAATTTCAGAACGATTTGGAATATAGAAGGGCCTTGGTCCCTGATCCTTAATCAGCAGTTCTACTTCACGTTCACTGATATGCAGCTTATCCCCTTGGGCCTTATACTTTTCGTACTCTTCGCCATCCTCATAGATGGTCGGTGTAAAATATCCAGGTGCATAGCTCAATGCCTCAAACTCGTCCAGATTGGAATCGATATAATCGACTTTCCCTTCTGCTGCTTTTATTGTCTCATCCCTGTCAAGCTTGCCGCCATATAGTCTTTCCAAAACTCCAAACGGAAACACACCGTAGAGTGTTGTTGACTGCCTAGATTGACTTCGGGCTGATCTGCTTGCGTGTCACGAGATTGATCTGTATACTGTCATGAGATTAAAAAGAAAGAAGGTCCGGGGTACCCTCTTTGC
>NZ_JBQHVY010000015.1:0-67683 GCF_052064255.1 Oribacterium sp. HCP3S3_B9 | reverse complement strand
CTTGTTGTGAATGAGTAAGCAAATGCCGCCGAAGGTGATCTCCGGCGGCGATAACCCATACGACATTCATGACGCAAAGTTGAGCAGTTCAGCGACAGCTCATGAGAGCAGTTCCGTGACAGCTCATGAAATCAGCAACAGGAGGGATTCCGCCGTAGTTGGCATTGTAGGAAAATCCAAAAGTTTAGATTTTCCCACAATGCTTATCTTTTGGTCTTTGGTTCGGAATAGTGTAGTGCTGGCGGTCTATCTCTTGTTTTCGGTTGCTTGCTTCCTTACCGTACATGAGCATTTGCACCGGGGTTATCGTTGCCGTAGCCTTCCAGAAGGTTGATTGCGCCCCAGATACCAAGACCTGCACCGAGAGCTACTACCAGAGTCTGCAGAACACCGACTGCGCTGTTGAAAAATGCCATAAAGTTTTCCTCCTTGATTTGCCCGCCTATGTGGTCGGGATAATGAAATGAAAATTGCCCTCGCAACTCCCGGCATGTGCACCTGCAGGAAAAAAAGGGCATAAAAATATCCGGGGCCGATGATCAGTCAGTCCCGGATATGTAAACAGGCAGCATGCTGCCGCCTGTCGCCCAAGAATTTACTCGTTTTGTTCTGCTTTCCTACAGCCGAGTGTTTCCAGAATCTCTTTCAGATACTTTGCGCTTCGGGCATATTTGTCTCCGGTATCCAATCGGATCCAGATGGTTGCTGTACCCGGGCTGGCATCAATGCTGATGATGTGATCTGCATTGATATACTCCTCGCCGGTGTATACGAATGACGCCATTGTGCCTCCTTATCTGGCAGCTTCCTGCTTTCTGGAAGCCTTACCGGAAGGGCTGGCTGCCACTGTTTCTTCCTTCCGGCCAGACAAGTCCGAGAGGACAGAGCCTCTGGATTTATCTTTATAGGACTCCATCAGGGCTTTCAGTTCCGTGTTGGTCACTTCTCTGGTCTCACGACCCCAGGTGGATCTTCCGGTTTCATCTATGCCGGTCTTCACCGAACGGGAAAGCCGGGTCGTACCATCCTCAGGGAGCTTTATCCAGACGCCTTTCCCGAACTGATTATCGTGAATCATCTTTGGAGAAATCACAAAGGATTCCCAGGGACGGGTATCGGCCTTATCCGGATTCGGGATACTGATTTCCACCAGCTCTTTGCCGCTTTTCGAAGTAAAGGGCTCACCCACGAGCCCCTTACCGAATTTGATCGTTACCTCAGCCAACGGCTGGCCAATGGTTTCGCCACGCGCCATGGCTTCCTCTGCTTCTCTTACGAAGTCAGGAACATCCATCGGCAACGGATTTCTTTCATCTGCCATTGCGGCTTACCTCCTTACTTTTCTGCTTCCATAACGAAAAACTCATCCTTCGGATGAAGCTTTGCCCGGGTACTCAGGTACTTCTCGATGTCGAAGGTGAGTTTCTTATCATGATCGGCGGTGTATTTGTAGTTCGGGTGCTGGGTCAGATCGTATTTATCCGACAGGAAAGGGCGAACACCTCTCAGCTGCAGGACGCATTTGCTGCCGTCCATAACAGCCAGTTCATCACGGCTCATGAGCTCCTTGCCCAGCTTCTGATAGTTTGTTCCGTAGCTTGGACTATTGCCTCGCGTATCCGAGGTATTGAAGGTATCGATCGTTTCCTTGCCGAGCGCTTCGGAGAGTTCTTTCAAAGTAGTGGGTTCGGAGCCGCCCAGGAAGACCTGACAGTCCATGTTGCCGATGATGGTATCGGCATTGTCCTTGTAAATGGCCTTCAGCTGAGACCGGGCCTGCAGCACCAGACAGGCACTGATCTCACGGGAACGGATGGTGGCGACCAGCTTTTCCAGGTTTGGGATCTGGCCAATGTTTGCCGCCTCGTCGATCAGGCACCGCACATGGACCGGGAGCCTGCCGCCGTAAACATCATCCGCTTTTTCACACAGCAGATTAAACAGCTGCGTGTAGATCATACTGATCAGGAAATTGAAACTGCCGTCCGTATCTGACATCATCAGGAACAGGGCAGTTTTTTCATCTCCCAGAGTATCCAGCTCCAGTTCGTCATACATGGTGATCTCGCGGACCTCCTGAATATCAAAGGGAGCGAGACGGGCACCGGCAGACACCAGAATACTTTTCAGAGTCTTGCCCGCAGCCAGCTTGAACTTGGCATATTGCCGGACTGCGAAATGATCCGGCTTTTTCTTTTTCAGGTCTTCAAACATCAGATCCACCGGATTCTGGAAATCCTCATCATCCTCACGGACCTCCATGGCATTGATGAATTCGATGAGTGTGGCAAAGTTCTGTTCCTCCTTCGGTGCCTCATAATGGATGTAGCCGATGAGGGCACAGTAAAGAAGGGTCTCTGCCTTGTCCCAGAATGGATCGCCGCCCTTACCATCACCCTTGGTATTTGCCATGAGTGTGGTCGTCAGCTTCAGGATATCCTTTTCGCTGTGGATATAGGCGAAAGGATTGTAGTGCATGGACTTGTGAAAATTGATTGTGTTGAAGATTTTGATCCGGTAATTCGCGTGGACAAATGCATTTCCAACCTCGAGCAGGGTCGTGCCCTTAGGAAGCGTTTTGTCAATACAGAAAATGATAATTCACTATAAAAAATGTTCGTTTTAATGATGGATTGGCTTAGAAATTGCCGGCAACCACTTCCTGACGTATTAAATTCTTCATTCTGTCCTCTACTGTTACCTTTTTCGCATTGTTGAAGAACACCCCGACAAGGTAAGTAGTATTGCCGATCTTCGTCTTAAAATTACCGCCATCTATATAATTTGCTTTGTTTTCCACCGTTTTCTCTTCTTGCATTCGCTCCGCTCCTTTCCCAAATTCCCCCACAAGGAAAAGGGTAACAAAAAAGGTAACATGACCGAAAAGACTTCTCAAATCACCGCTACCTATGCTTGCTACCCGTATTTTATTTATTTTTCTATTTTCTTGTTACTTTTGTTACCTTTCATAGAAAACCCAGTAAAATCAATGCTTCCACTGGGTAACAACATAAGTAACAACAAGGTAACTTCATCAATTTTGTTACTTAAATGGTATCTCCAATTCCAACTGTTTCGGTATTTCCATAAAACCATCGCTATCCGCTTTGTCGGGGATTTCCTGAGACGAGCCAACACGCACCCAACCTCGTTGCTTGCCATAATCTCCGAAATGCATTGCTCCATCACTCATAACCCAGTCGGTCACAGAATTGTTCATAATATCACAAATCTGCTTTAGTTCAATCCTCTTAGGTTCGTAGTCTCTGTGAAGTGCTTCTTTCCACAACAGTTTGGAACAAACCCTGTCCCCCTTGAAATCATCAAGAAAGGCAAGAATCATTCCGGCATCAGCATCTTCCGGCATGAACTGCTTCTGATAATCTTTCAGGTATTCAGAAGAATCCTTACTAAGCATCAGCCTGAAATCTCCTGATCTGAATATCTCCATAGCTTCCGCCCACACCTGCTCGATATATTCCCTTGAACTTGCTTCATTATCAAGAATATGGCACTCTGCTCTCTCAGGATAGACCATGACCGGCATAAATCGTCTGTTACCGGTACGATCAAGCGGAAGCGTATCCATAGCATTGGAAGTACCGCCAAACACGCACTGTCTCGGTCTGTCCTTTGGCTGTGTCTCATAAGGTACTTTATAAATATCACTCTGCCTACTGATAAAAGACTTAATATCCTCAATGCTCCTGGCACTGGCAGTCGCTATCATTTCCGACAGTTCTATGATTAGATGCCCTTGCATTTTTCGGAACACATTTTCATCATCAAGTTTTTTCAGATCATCAGTAAACCATGAATCATTCATGGCAAGGAACCTGAAAAATGTGGACTTTCCGGCTCCCTGACCACCCACCAGTATCAGCATATACTCAAACTTCGTCCCTGGGCGAAACACTCTTGAAATTGCCCCCAACAGAAGAACTTTCATTGCTTCATAGGTATAGACATTCCTATCCGCTCCAAGAAAGTGATACAGCACATCTTTGATACGCTCTTTTTTGTCCCACACTAAGGAATTGAGTTTTTCCTGAATCGGGTGATACTTGTTTTCCATAGCGACCACATTGATTGCCGATTTTATCTTTTTCTCCGTGGTCAGACTGTAATTCTCTTCAAGATACAGCATGATATGGTCTATGTCAGAATCAGTCAGCACAGGGCTTTCCCGATACCACCCTAAGTCTTTTACAATGTCGTTCCGATCTGTCATCATGTTGTAACGAATAACACCCTTGAACTTCGGATCATTCTGCAATACTGTAACAACATTCCTAATGCACTGCTTCACAGCTCCTTTGTCTGTTATGATTAAATGTTCTCTGATTTCTGCGATACTCACTAACTTTTCGTTCAATATCTGCCACCCCCTTTCCCAAATCTTTTACCAGCATTTCTTTTTCTTCCTCTAATCCCCATAGCAAAGTATCAAGCTGATATTGCACCTTAGGCGATTCTGCACCGCTTCCTCATACCTTGCATCAATTTCATCAATGCTTTTCGGTTTGAAGTCTCTCTCCCATTCTTTTAACAAATGATAATAATCAGATAACACATGATATATCTTTGTTTTAGCTTCTTCCAGTATCTGCATCGGAGATTTTTCTCTCCTGACCAGCTTTGGTGGAGACCGCACCGAACTGTCATAAGCTATTCCAAATTCATCAGCAATCTGCATAGCTGCATCTTTGGGAGAAAGGTTATAATACTTAGCAACAAAATCAATTGCATCTCCCTTTTCCCCGCAACCAAAGCAAAAATATTTTTTATCCATCGGCTTTACTTTCATGCTCGCTGTCTTATCCTGATGAAACGGACACTTGCACATATTACCCCGATTGAAAACAATACCGGCTCGCTCCATAACCGCCCTTGCGGTCACTCGTTCCTTTACTTCATCAAATACTCCCATAATATCCTTTCCGGACAATAAAAAAGCATCTGTCTCTCCAGTCATGGATAACAAATGCTCCTTAAAGTTCCATATTCTTTTTTCTGATAGGCACGTCTCGTTTCTGCTCATCTTCCCTAATTTGCTTCTGCATGGCTTTCAATTTTTCCTGAATAGATACCCTTGCGTGCTCCTTGATCTGCTCCTTTGCCTTAGTCTTATTCTTCGGCTCATTCAGGGCAGAAATAATATTGCCAAGAAGAACCTGAGACGCTTTCTCCAGTCGGAAAACAATCGCATTTACGACTTTGGAAGCTACCGACTTAGAACTGTCGCTGAGTTTCTCCTTCGGCTGTTTCTGTAACAATTCTCCGTAATCTTTTACTACATCAACATCATGCTTCACAGTTTCCTCTTTCACACGCTCTGTGACAACCTCACAAGCCTTTTCATAGGCAAGGTCAACTGCTTCCTCAACAACTGCGTTTACGTCCTCTATCTTCATCATAAGCCCGTCTAACAGGGCTTGCTTTTCCTCAATGCGTTTCTGTTGGTTCATGAGGATAAAATCCTGCTTTTCCAAATAACTTGCACCACCATAGACCGGTTCAACATCAATATTTAATCCATGCTTTTGGCAAATACTAATGAACAGCTTTCTACACTCATCATCAAATACCATCTTCCGATTGTTGTATTTTCCCTTTTTCTCATTCGGCTTCGGAAGTTCAAACCCTAATTCTTCCAATGCCTTATCCTGTTGGGGACATAATTCTCCATACTGGTTCAATGCGTCAAAAACGTGCCTTTCATGGATATGCGGAGTAGCTTCATCAAGATGTAAAGCCCAGTCCAAAATATGTACATGAGAACCATATCTCTTATTAAATTCCTCAAAGTATTCTGCGCTAATCTGAGCAAGCACATCGGCTGAAACTGTTCCGTCAATGTTTCCAAGCTGTAATAAAGTTTCTTCCGGACACGTTTTATTATTTTCAAGAATACCATCAATCGTTTTTACACGGTCATAGTGCCTTGCCTTTTGATTTCTTTCATTCTGTCCGTCCACATGATCTGAATATTTCTCAACATAATACGCTTTCTCAACTTCTGTGAAAGTAAATCTTGCTCTTTCGTTTTCATCATTCGGCAGACTATAACCCTGATAGCAGTCCCAATAGACATTGAATTTCGTCCTCTCTGCGTCAATATGCTCACTATTCTCCACATCAAATCTGCGGTCATTATGCTTTGCATCGTAAGTCCCATGCTTACCTGATCTTCCATTATGTCTAGTTGCTTTCATTCATATCTTTCCTTTCTTTTCAACAAAAAAAGACCAAGTAAATTTCTCTACTCAGTCTGTTAATAACAACAATATTTAATTATTTTCCCGAAGGGAACAGCAACGAAGTTGCCAAAACTTGTGAAGCTCTGCTACAAGTAATACCCAGTACTTAGTGGCGAAACGCCACTAACTGGGCAATGGTTGCACCCTTGACCTGCTAAGGCGCTTCGCCCTTAACCCGAGCGGAGTCTTTCTCCTGCACCTTGCGTAAGGCTCTGCCTTTACAATCCGACAACCTGAAAGTTGTCAGTCTTTCATCTTTTTTATCACTCACTAATTAACTGTAATCCATTAGGATTTAGCTGATATATTTTATCACACACCTCTTCAATGTACTTTCTATCGTGAGAAATGCTAATGACAGCCCCTGGAAATTCTCGGAGCATTTTTCTTATTACCGGGCCGGATAATGGTGAAAAATTTCTTGTAGGCTCATCCAGAATAAGAACATTCGCACCACTTAAACTCATCCTCAAAAGAAGCACTTTCGCCTTTTGTCCACCAGACAACTCCCGAATAGGATGCTCCATTTCATCTGGCGTGTATTTAAGTGAACCTAGGTATGTTCTAATTCTTGTACGCTCTTCTTTATCTCCTGTTTTATCAAGGTAATCAACCGGTGTAACAGATAGCTCCAACAAATCTTCATAATTTTGGGGCATATATTCTGCTTTAATATCATTCCGATTCATAAGTTCTTCCGCTATCTTTTTTAGAAGAGTCGTTTTTCCTGCCCCGTTGGCTCCTATAATACAGATTTTCTCTGATCCTTTTATTTTCAAATAAATTCCTTCTGCCAAAATTCTTTCGCCTTCTGGAGTCATTAGCTTTGAAAGTTCATATTCTATGACCGTTTTCCCTGTTGGAATGTATGCGTTTTTATCTCCTAATTTAAAAAAGATTGCTTCTTCCTGCTCCGGCATTTGCGTCATATTTTCGTCTTCTCTTTCAAATCTTCGCCCCATAGCCTTAACTGTGTGCATTTTGTCCTTCAAATTCTTTGCCACCGACGGCGCTTGTCTGGAACAATTTGCTAATGCGCTTTGCACACTCTGAGACACTCTTTGATATTTCTCATCTCGAATCTTTTTTTCCCTACGGTCACATAGTGCCCTCTGTTCTTGAAGTTCAAATTTATGAAGCCGTTCCTCCACATAGTTTCTATAGGGAAGCTTGGCCACGGTATATCTCGCTTCTGTTTTTCGCTTAATCTGCTCGATATGTATTACCATGTTGGCGGTACGCTCTATCAATGTTTCATCGTGTGAAATAAAAAGCACAATATGTTTCCATTCATTTATGGTTTTTTCCAGTAATGTAAGCGTCGCAATGTCAATATCATTTGAAGGTTCGTCTAACAATAGCACAGAAACATCGCGAATAAAAAGCCGCATGAGTTGTACCTTGACTTTTTCTCCTCCTGAAAGGCTCCCCATCATCTGACTACTGTAGAAAAAATCATTTTTTATTCCAAATTTTCCTGCAGTAACAGACAGTTCTTTTGGCGTTTTCTCCCAGAATATTTCTTCCTCAGAAAAATACTCGTATACGGTTTTTTTCTTATCTTCATCGGGCATCTCTTGCGGAAGGTAACCAAAACGTTCGTTTCCCATTACTCTTTCCCCATCCGCTTCTATATAGTTTTCTATAAGCGATGGATCATATATCCACTTCATTAATGTTGATTTTCCGTTCCCTTCTTCTCCAATGATAACTGCTTTATCTCCATCATTTAGCACAAGGTTGAAATCATCAAGAATTACTCTCAGGTCTTTTTTATGTGTTAAATTTAATTTCTTTATCTGTAACATAAAGTTCCTCCTTTTCGAAACACGAGTCAATTATTTTTGTACACACAAAAACGAGCCTTTTTTGCATACGCAAAAATAGACTCGCCAAATAGACCTTTATTCCTTTCCCTAAGGAAAAGCAAAGGAAATGCCTCTTGCGATAATCCAACTTAAGCGTACACAAAAATAAACCTATTTTCTACAGGCTCAATAACTATATGTGTCTTACTTAAATTAAATTATCTATTAATCATTTCCTCACCTTACACGAAATGTGCCATCCTTTTTTCTAATGATAATACTATCATACTGTATTTATTGTGTCAACACATTCCACCTTATAGAAGCGCAAATTCAAATTTTCTGTTCCCTATAAAATTAATTTATTGGGATTTACCAAATCGCCAAACAACGATTTGGTAAACCATCTATACAATACCATACTTCATTGTCCATTACAATAATTGCATCGCTCCCGCTTATTCTCATCAATTCTGCAACTATTATATTGTGATATTATGCTTACTCTTAGGCTGTCTGTTCACTTTTCTTTGCGTGATACGCTTCACGTCTCATAGCCAGTGTTTTTTCATATCTTAC
Organism: Oribacterium sp. HCP3S3_B9; assembly: GCF_052064255.1. Lineage (NCBI taxonomy): Bacteria > Bacillati > Bacillota > Clostridia > Lachnospirales > Lachnospiraceae > Oribacterium > Oribacterium sp. HCP3S3_B9. The sequence goes on along the minus strand of NZ_JBQHVY010000015.1, from coordinate 59,036 downwards.
TTTTGCAATAGGATCTCCGCTTAATGCATCGTCACGCATTTTCCGGTAACTCTTTACTGTAGCTCTTACCTGATACTGTTTACGCTCTGCAAGCTGGCTCTGTGCTTCCTGATCTCCGGCTTCTGCTTTTGCCTTCAAAGCTTCCAACTGCTCCTTTCTCCTTGCAGTATGCCGTCTGTTGTATTCCGCATTTTTCTCTTCTAAATATTTCGCATATTCAGGGTCATTTTCTGCTCTCTGCTTACGCTTTTCTGCTGATTTCCTTGAACGCTCCCTTGCAATAGCCCTACGCTCTTCAAGCTCTCTGATTGCTTCCTGATTGCCTTCTTCTGCCTGTTCCTTTAATTCTGCCAAAGCAACCTTTTTCTTCCTTGTAGCACGCTCCTGACGCTTCTTTTCCCTTTCCAAAGCCAAGCGTTTTTTCTCTTCCATCTTCGCCCGATATTCAGGGTCAGCCATTCTCAATTCTCGCATTTTTTCAGCTCTCTTATGGTTGTTCTGTCTACCTTTTTCAAGGATTGCATTATATTCTGCCATAGCTTCAGGATCTCCAGCTTCTGCTTTTGCCTTGATCTCTGCACGCTTCTGCTTTCTTTTCTGCGTAGATTTCTTAGAAGATTTTCTCTTTCTTTCAGCAATCTCTTCCGCTCTGCGTGCTTCCTCTGACTGCAAGGCTTCCACTTCGTCCTCACTGAGTGGAAGAACGAAATTTCCAATGAAATTGAAATAAATATCCACTTGCTGAGTACGGTCTTTTGTCCTGCCACCCTCAGCTTCATGAATTACAACCTTTTCAATGAAATCATTAAGCATAGGTGTTGTCAGTTCCTCAAAATCTCGGTATTTCTTATCCAGTCGCACAAATTTATCAATCTGCACTGCCTTAGTGGATATACGTTCTGTAGCAGTTTCAAGTTCTGAAATTCTCTGCTCTAGGTTGCTTTGTTCGGTGTCATATTCTGTCATAAGACGATTGAACTGTCTTTCCGGCAATCGCCCTAAAGTGAAATTTTCATACAATCCCTTTATCAGATCATCTAAATCCATCATGCGACGCTTAGCTTCCAATAGCTCCTTTTTATCATTGGTATTGTCCTTTTCACACTGTATTTCATACTGTGCCTTCAACTGTTCCACAAATTCCTTTTCATCATTCAGGACATACTGTGACACTCTCTTAGTTGCCTGATAAATCAGCATTTCTACTGTACTTGCCTTAATATAATGACCAGTACATGAATGATATTTATTGTGATACCGGCTACACCGGAATGCCTGATTGCTGTCATATATTTTTCCATCTTTCGACTGTGAATTGATATATGCCAGTCTGCTTCCACAATCCGCACAATAAAGGAGTCCAGACAGCCTATGCGTAGGCTTTTCACTGTTTCGTCTAGGTGAAACTCGTTTCCTCATTTTCTGTGCCTTATCATAAGTTTCCTGATCTATGATAGCTTCATGAGTATTATAGAAAATAAGCAGCTCGTCCTCATTCACAACTCTTTTTCGCTTCGTCTTGAAACTGTCTTTTGTTGTCTTTCCAAGAATGGTATGCCCCAAATACTCACGTCTGCTCAGAATATAGCCGACTGTTGTTGCATTCCATGTATAAGCATCATGGTATCTCGTACACTGGCAATCCTCAGGATGATTCTGTCTCGCATAAGCTGACGGAATAAGCACTTTATCCGCTGACAAGGTATCTGCTATTGCAGTTGCTCCCATTCCCTCGCAAGCAAGCTGAAAAATGCGTCTTACAACCGAAGCGGATATTTCATCAACATACAAAGTCTGCTTATCCTCAGGCTTTCTGTAATATCCATAAGGCACAGCACCGCTGACACGTTTTCCATCTCTCATTCTAGCCTTAAATACCGCCTTAATCTTCTTACTGGTGTCTTTTGCATACCATTCATTCATAATATTCAGGAATGGTGTAAAGTCATTATCTGTCGGATTGGCACTGTCAACTCCGTTATTAACTGCAATAAAGCGGACACCTTTCTTTGGAAACATCATTTCAGTATAAAAACCTACTTGCAGATAGTTTCTGCCAAATCGTGACATATCCTTGACAATCACTGTTCCAACTCTTCCGGCTTCAATCTCTGCCAAAAGTGCATTGAAAGCCGGTCTGTTGAAATTTGTTCCTGAATATCCATCATCACTGAAATGTCGGACATTCTCGAAACCATTTTGTACTGCATAATCTTCAAGATATTGTTTCTGATTTGTTATGGAGTTCGATTCTCCTTGAATCTCATCATCACGAGACAGACGCTCATAAAGTGCTGTTATTCTGTTATCTTTAGCCATTTTCTCAGCTCCTTTCATAATGCTAAAAATAAGAACACACAGAAAACACTTCATTTTTTATTGACCTATTTTCTCTGTATTCTTAAAATCTAACCCTTCGGGTCTGTCAGAACATAGGAAGAATGCAGCTGCAACAGGTTTGGCTTAATCCAGAACCGGGTTTTACCGGAACCGGAGCCGCCGACGATCAGTACATTCTTGTTTCTGGCATTGGCAGGATTCTTCGGACGGTTGCTCATCATCAGCCGCTCTGTCTTTGTGAGGATCACATTATTCTCAAAGACCGGATCGATGAAGGGCTCGATGTCCTTCGGCCCACCCCATGAAGCGTTTTGTCAAGTGCTTTTTTGAGTTATTGACGCAAATTCTTGTGAAAGTGCGAAAGTGCAAAGTGCAAAGGGTCTGCGTTTTGCACTTTCAGCTTGCGGGTTCGGGCGGCTGCTTCTTCTTGATGAAGTTATACCATTGACCGCCGACACGCCTTGCGCCCAAAATGCTGCCCATGTTGCGCTTGGCGTTCTGTACCGTCCTCTCGGATATTCCGGCTTCGGCTGCGGCCTTTACAATGTCCTCGCTGGCAAGCTCTTTCCCGTCTGCAAGCAGGTCAAGTATCAGCTTCTCGGCTTGTTCGGTCTTGGTGGCGGTGTTCCCGCCCGCGCCGGATAGCAGCTCGTCGGCGGTTATGTCGTATTCGCCTATCCATGAAAAGCCTGTTTCCGGGTCAAGGCAAAAGGCAACGGGCTTGCCCTCCGGCGCCAGGGAAGATTTGTCATGGACGATAACACGCACATTCGGCTCCCGCTTCACGCGCCCGATCAGCAGGACGCTCCTTGCTGCGGCGCGGAAGTCGATAGAACCTAAGCCCCGGTATGCGCTCTGCCCTCCGGCAGCTTTGTTCAAGTGTCCGATAAGGATAACGGCGCACCCGGTACGCTCGGCAACATCGGCAAGACGGCGGAACATGGGGCGCACTTCGTTTGCCCGGTTCATGTCGGTCTTTTCGCCCATGTACGCCTGTATTGGGTCAAGGATAATCAACCGCGCCCCGTTCTGCGTGATTGCCTTTTCTATGCGCTCGTCGGAGAGGGTAAGCTCCCGCTTGGCTTCATCAATCACAAGCACGCGGTCAAGGTCGGCTTCGGCTTCTATCAAGCGGGGCTTGACGGTATCGCCCAGCCCGTCCTCGGCGGTCTGGTAAATCACTTGGAATGGCGGCAGGGGCTTCATTCCCGGCAGCGTTCCCCCGGTGGTGCAGGCAGCGGCAAGGCGTAGGGCAAAGGTGGTCTTGCCCTCGCCGGGGTTGCCTTGCACAATGGTTACTTTCCCGAAAGGGATATACGGCTCCCATAGCCATTCAACGGTCTGCGTGTCAACCTCGCTCATGCGGATAATCTCGACGGTTTCTTCCTGCGGCGGCTCTTTCAGGCCGTAAACTGCTTCCTGGATATACTTCCCGTCTGTGATTTCTGCCCGGTGCTGCAATACCTCGTTCCAGTCCTTAAACAGCGGCACAAGGCGGTGGACGGTCAAGCCCTCCGGCACAAGCTCCGCAAGGCGGCTACAAGCGTCGTTTCCGGCTTGGTCGCTGTCAAGGCAGAGGTAAACGGTCTTGATGTTCGGACGGTCAGAAAGGAAACGCAATAGGGCTTTTTCTCCCACGCCGCCCAATGACAAATAGCTCTGCTTCTGCCATTCCTTTTTGAACAGGCAGAGGAAAGAGAGCAGGTCAACGGGGGCTTCAAAGGCAAAAAGCCTGTCGCCCTCGCCCCGGTAACAGAAATTAAAGGCTTTGTCGCTGCCTTTCACATCGAGCCGGAAGTTTCCCGCCGTTCCCTTGCTGTGGGCGTAGCGCGGTATTCCGTCCTCGTCCCGCCCCACAAATACGGCGTTGTGGTGGGCTGCGTCCTCGTAAATATCGCCGCGGGCAAAGAAAAAGCCCGTCACATCTTCATCAATGCGGCGGGCTGCTGTGAGGTAGTTCCTCGCTGTTCGGTTGTCGCTGTTTGGGGGTGGTAGTCGGAAGTCGGAAAGGGACGCGGGGCAAGGTCTGTCCGGCGGCGGTGCGGCTCCCTTTTCTCCTGTGAGAAGTTCCACGGCTTCGGTGAAGCTCTTGCCGAAAAACTCTATAACAAAATCAACGGGGCCGCCGCCCTTGCTCTGGCTGTGCCTGTACCATTTGTTTCCCCGGACGGTCAAGCTGTCGTGCCGTTTCCAGCGGTATTCATTCCCGGCGCGGGTAAGCTGCTCGCCCTGTGATTGCAGGAAAGAAACAAGGTCGGCTTGATTCGCCCGGTCTATCTGTTCTTGGGTGTAGTACAAAAATCTCAACTCCATTCATCGTTCTAAGTCGTGCCGCTTGGCGCGGGTCTGCTCCGGCTGGTCGGCTTTCAGTGCAATATCAACGCACTTGCGGATATTGTGCAGCTCGGCAACCTCGGCGCGGGTTTCTTTCAGCTTGGTATATTCCGCTGTTCTCTGCCCGCTGAGAGTGGCGTACTCTTTTTCCCATTCAGAGATAGGCAAGGTCTTTGTCCCTTTCGGCAGATTTGCATGGAGATAGCGGCTCGCTGCGTTCCATAGCGTAAGCTCGGCGCGGTGGGCTTCCTCGTACTTGTCACGCTTGCTCGTCCAGCCATTTTTCAGCTTTTTCAGCTCGTCGTGAATGGGCTTGTACTCGGTGTAGTTCTTCCCGTATTCAATCAGCTTTTGCAGCTTCTTCATGCGTTCCTCGGCGGTTTTCATTCCTGCCCGGATAGTGTCGGCCTGTTCGCTGACAGAGGAAAGGGCTGCGTCCAGCTCATCAAGGGTAGAGATACCATGCTCGGTCAGATAGTTGACCGCTGCCGCTATGGTTTTCAGTTCATCGGCTGTGTGCTGTTGTTGCCAACGCTGCGAATACTTCCGGCTCTTTTCTCTCTGAACGCTCAAATACTTCATCAGCAGATTTGCAAGGCCGGGGGATTGTTGCGGCTGTTCCGGGGCGGTTTCCCACGCTTTGAACAGGTCGGCAATCCATTCTTTGAGCTTTCCAATCTGCGCTCGGATTTCCCGTATAAGGCGGTTTGCCTTTTGGATATTCCGGTTCAGTTCGCCTTTCTCGGTGGCAATACCTTTCTTCTCCATCTGGCAAGCCGCCACGCCCATGTGGACGGTGGGTATCTCGCCAATGCCGCGCTCGGCGTTGCTGCGGTAGTCGATACGCTCCGGGTGTCCGGCGCGTTCAAGGTAGGCGTTTGAAATATCCGCCCATGCCTTGCGCCATAAAAGCGCGTTGCCCTTGTCGTTCCAGCCTGTGAGGTCAACTTTGTGTGTCTTGTATCTGCCGCTTGGTAAGCGTATGCGCTCGCCGTTCTCGTCAAGGTCATATTCCTTTTTGGACTTCGCCGCCCATGCGCCGCGCTCGTCAAGGGGGCGCATGGTAAGCATGATATGACAATGGGGGTTGCCGCTGTCGGTGTCGTGAATGGCAAAATCAACGCACATTCCTCTTGAAACAAATTGAGAGGAACAGTATTCACGGACAAGCCGGATCTGTTCCTCTCTGGATAATTCTATGGGGAGTGCTGCGTCAATCTCTCTGGCAAGCTGGGCGTTCCCGGCTTTCTCGTAAAGCTCCACGCTGTTCCACAAGGTTGAACGGTCAGAGAAAGAGGGCGGGGCATGGGGCGGCAGTAGGATTTCCGTATGGACAACGCCGCGCTTGCGGGTGTAGTCATGGGTCATTCCGTCCCACTCGTTTGTGATTTTCTCGCCGCTTCGATAGGCGGCTGCGGCAACGGCTGACTTGCCTTTTCCTCGGCTCACAATGCCGATGTTACAATGGTAAATGGCTATGGGTATCACCTCCCGGATAGGATAACCAAACCCGCAAAAATGGTACAGACGCCAACGGCGGGTGTACTGTTTTTGTGGGTGTGCAGGGATAGCCGCGTAAGCGGCGCAAGGGGTGCAGCCCCTTGTTGCGGCAAAGCCGCCATATCGGAGCGCGGGGAAAGTTCCCTGTGCGGAGATACGCCCTCGGCAGAGCGCACACGCCCGCAAGGGTGTATAAGTGCGCCCTTTGTTCCAAAGGGATTATTCGCTTTTCCCGCCCTCGGTGCGTTTTTTCAGATAAGCCCGCGCTTCCTCGCTCGTCAGGGCAAGCCGGAGAAAGGCGGCGGCTTCCTCATCGGTCATGGTCTTGGCTTCCGGCACAATGCTCTCAAAGACTGCGCCTCGGACGACCAGCCGGTGGCTGCGCGTCCGGCGTTCCTCTTGGGATAACTTTTGCCGCAACACCTTTTCCCGATTTTCAAGCTGCCGGATTTTCTTCTTCCCGTCCTCAATCTCGGCTTGCAATTCCTCGCGTTTTTTTTCTCTCGGTTTCGTCATGGGTGGTCACTCCTTTCTACCTGTCGGCATAGAAAAAGGACAGTCGATTTCCTCGGCTGTCCTTTTGATTAGGGTGTTTGGTTTACTCCGTTCTGCTCAATAAATGGGAATATTAAATATCAATACGCCCTTTAATACATTCCTATTAAAACATCAGCTTCGATTGTCAAATGTGTGAGAGTACGCCAATCAACGCAATCTTTTTCAACGCAAAAGAGAAGCGGCGTCATTTCAATAAACGACATTCTTTGTTCTGATGACAACTGTACGGTGGCTGAAACCGTTTCTCTTGAAATGGTTTTAAGATATTTCTCAAAATATTCAACGACAGACTCATTTGAATAATCTGGATTTTTCAAGTGTGCTTGCACTTTAGTCCTGATTTCCCTCAAATGATTTTTCGTAGGAATTACTTTCACAACATATCCGTTAGGAGATAGCAATCGCTGAAATTCTTTGTAGTGTGCAGGCGAAAATATGTCTAAAATACAATCCATACTTCCGTCTTTCAAAGGGATTTTTGATAAGTCAGCAACAAACCACTTCACTGCTTTGCGCTTGTCTTTTTTTGATGCAATCTGTATTGCCTCCCTTGACAAGTCAAAGGCAAAGATGTTTCGTTCTGTTCTTTGCTGTATCTGCCTTGCATAGAAACCCTCGCCGCAACCAACATCTAAAATGTTTCTTATAGATGGCGTATCAGAAATAAACTGTATGATTTTCTCCAACACAACATCATACATGCCATACTCCAAAATTTGGTGCCGGTTGTCAAAAGACCGCTTGCTGTAGTTGGTTTTGGGCGATGATTTTAACAACAAATTTACATACCCATATCTTGAAATATCAAAGCAATGTCCATGTCTACAAATTAGGCTATTGCCTTGTATATCCATTGATTTTGTGCAAATTGGGCATTGAAAATAAACCTTGCTGTCTGCAAAGCGTGATAAATTATTATTCATTTGTTTTTCCTCCGTAATTACATCTCTGCTTCAATAAGCGAGTTATGCAATACGGATAACCGCAACATAACTCGCGGTTTTATCTTAATCTCATAAATGTAACCATTGTGTTGTCCTCCAATCAATTCCGCAGTATTACTCTGCTTTTAGAAAAAGTATAGCACAAAACTATGAACATTTCAACTCTATTTCAGCCTGTCGGCGACGTTGCTCTCTCTGGCATACCGCCGCGCCGCTTCCCGCCGTTCCTCGCTGTATGGGGCGGTCAGACGGAAAGAGAAGCGGCCTTTCTCAATGTCAAACTCCATGCAGCCCGTTTCCGGGTCTGCGTCAGTCTGCTGGCAGATCGCCGGATAACGGCGGCTGTATGCAAGCAGACGCTTTTTCAAGGCGGTGTTGTGGGTGCGGATATGGATAAGGGGGTCTTTCTCGTCAAACCAAATATCGGTGGTCTTTTCCTGCTTGGTAAGCCCTGTTCTCATGCAAACTCCTTTCTGTGCCCCTGTTACGCAATAGGGGCATTTTTCGGGTGTTTTCTCCGGCTCTTGACTTGGAGAAAACGGCGTTTTTGACGATAAAAACCGCCCGGACGTGGAATGTATCGTCGGGGCGGCTGTTATCGCAAGATTTCCGATTTTTCCGGCTCTTGACCGTCAGACGCAGATAAACACGAACTGTCGGCAAGTATCGTCTTGAGCAGCTTGTCGCGGAATGTTTCTGTGCTGCTGTGATTGAAAAATAACTCCGCAACAATAGTCTGCCCGTTTCTCTGCGTCGTGATGATACTGTCGGGGGTCTGTTCTGCCATAGGCAGCTCCTTTCTCCGGGCACAAAAGAGGGACTTCCCGTAGCCGGAAAATCCCTCTTGGTTGTCGGTTATTCTGTTTTACTGTGCGGGCTGTGCGGCGGCGGTCTGCGCCTTTCTCCTTGCCCGGTATTCCCGCGCCTTGATACGCTCATACTCCCGCTGCTTTTCAAGGTTTCGCGCCCGGTACTCCCTTGAATACTTCCGGTGGTAGGCGCGGCTCTTTTCCTTTTTGGCTTCTTCGATTTCTTCCCGCATTTGCCGGATTTCCTGCTCTGTCGGCTCTGCAAGCTGCGTTACTTCGTTCTCAAATCTGCCGATATAGTTGAAATATATGCTGATGTGCTGGATTGCGTATCTCGCCCTTTTCTGGTCGCGCTCATGCACTTCAATCCTGCTGATAAACTCGTTGAGAATGGCGGGGGTGAGGTCAGTAAAGGCGGCATGGCGTTCCGTCAGCTTCAAAAACTTCTGCGCCCGTCCTCCCGCGTTCTCATAAGCGGATAGCTGCTCTTGGAGTATGGAAAGCTCCGTTTTCAATGCGTAGTATTCTTCTGAATACTTCTGCGACATTTGCTCGTAGCGGTCTTGCGGGATAGTGCCGAGGGCGTTGTCCTCATAGAGCTTGTTCAGCACCTTGTCGATCTGTTCAAGGCGCGTCGTGATTTGTGGGATACGCTTCTGCTGCTTTTTGGTCTGGTCGGTCTGCTGCATGGCAAGGTTCTTTTTCACTAAGGCTTCAAACTCCGCCCGGTTGCTGATAGAATAGTCCTCGATTTTCTTCAGCACTTCCGCGACGGTCTGCATGAGCAAGTCCGCGTCAATGATGTGCGGGGAATGGCATTTGGGGTTTTTGGCTTTTCCCTTGTGGTACTCGCTGCAATAGGCAACGTGCCGCTTGCCGCCGTTTCTGTAATCTATGCGGATGTGCATTTTTGCGCCGCAATCCTTACAGAAAAGCAAGCCCGACAAAGGGTGGATTTCCCCGTCCCCGTTGGGGCGTCTGACGGGCGCGTTTTCCAAAATCCGCTGTGCGGTTTCAAAGTCGGCGCGGTCAATAATCGGCTCATGCACATTTTCGGTTATCTGCCATTGGCTCCGGTCTACATAGTGGTTCCGCTTGTCCCGGAAATGCTTTGTAGTCTTGAAGTTGACTACATCGCCGCAATACTCCTGCCGTGTAAGGATATGGGTCAAAGTGGCTTTGTTCCACTTGTAACGGTTATCCTCATTGAGCGCCCTGTTTTTGCACGTTCCCCGCCCGCGCTCTTTCATGTAGAATGTGGGCGTTGGGATTTGCGCCTGCGTCAGATATACGGCGATTTGGTTGCGGTTTTTCCCGTCCAGAAACAGGCGAAAAATCAAACGGACAACTCCGGCGGCTTCCTCGTCGATTATCCAAAAATCCTTGTTGTCCGGGGATTTGACATAGCCATAGAGAGCTTCGGTGGCAATCGGCTTTCCACTCATGCCCTTCGTCTTAATGCCGGTCTTTACTTTCTTGCTGATGTCCTTTGCGTACCACTCCGACATGATGTTGATAAAGGGCGCAAACTCCAATGTGTCGGGCTTCTCGCTGTCTATCCCGTTGTTGACTGCGATAAAGCGCACATTGTTCCGTCTGAATATCTCCATCGCATTGCCGACTTGGAGATAGTCACGCCCCCAGCGTGTCAGGTCTTTCATAATGCAGACACCGATTTTCCCGTTCTCTACATCGTCCATCATGCGGGAGTAGGCAGAACGGTCAAAAAATCTGCCGCTTTCGTCATCGTCAATGTAGTGCCGGATATTGGTTAAGTGCTGCCCTCTGGCGTAGTTCTCCAAAAAGATTTTTTGGTTCTGTATCGAGTTACTCTCACCGCCGTCCCTGTCCTCGTCGCCCACGGAAAGGCGGGAGTAAAGGGCTGTAATTTTACTATAATCAGTCATGTGCATAACCTCCTGTGCGTCCATATAGGCTTCCTTTACACTTAAAATTATGCACTCCAGCGGGCAGTGCCATATTCTTCGCCGTGCCTGTATTTCTTGCCATTTCTGCCCTTGATCCAGACTGCCAGTCGAAGCGCTGCACCGCAGCAGATACCCAGAAGCAGATCCGTTGGATGCAGACTCGGCAAAGGATTACTAAAGGCCGTGCCCAAAGCAGTCATAAAGCCCAGAAGCTTTTCTGACATATCCGCGCCCTGGGCGATACGCCAGGCTTCGAAGATATTGGTCGAGAGAAGACCTGCCAGAACATAAGGGAGGTTCAGGATTATCAGCTTTTTTGTCTTTGCATTCATCGTCCATCACGCTCCTGTATCTTTTCTCTGACCTTTTTCGGAAGTGCAGCTACCAGAATCTTCAGTCTCTGCAGCTCCTTCAGTACACTCGGTCGTTCCTGAGTTCTCAGCTTTTTATTGCTGTACTCATCAAAGGCGGCAGTCATTGCATCCGCATCCCTGGCCTTAAAGAAGACCAGATACTTGGGAGGCGTTACGGATTTATCCTTGGTAATGGCATAATCGATGCCGTATTTTCGGGCGATGGGCTCGAAATCCCGGATATCCGTATTGGCAATGGGAATACTACTGACTCCCTGATTCTGTCCGATCAGCTCCTGAATGGACTGCTTGCCCTCCGGACGTTCCTCCTTACCGTTTTTCCTGGCTGCATTCACGCGGTAACGATGATTCATATACGCACGGCCTGCAGAAATCAGAGTGCGAAAGCTGAGTCTCGTAGTACTGATCGCAAGGTTCACGGTACGGTTTTCAATTTCCTCCTGCATAGGGTCATTCCTCCTTTCTGTAGATTTTTATAAGCTTCAGCGGCAGTCCTTATCGGCTGCACGCTTCATGCTGTCCTTCATGGGCTGCTCCGATTTTTCACGGTTGTCGCGGACCAGATCATCCGGAAGAGGCAGCGCCATAATGCTGCGTCCCATCTTCATGAAGCACTCTGGCTGATGAAAGAGCTTTTCGAACTTGTCCATCTGCTCCGGAGACAGGCTTCCGAAGTCATCCTCCGTAAGCCCGACTACCAGAAAATCACCGGCGATAATGTCATAAAGCTCGCCCTGGTCATCGCGAAGCGCACGGTTCAGAGGCAAACCTTCGATTTTGCCCTCCTCATTCATGATGAGACCGACATTATCTTCAAAGGGATAGACCACCTCGATGCTGCCGCCGACTGCAGCCTGCAGCGACTCCAGATCAGAGCCAATGGTCACAGCCTTCGGATAGCTTTCCGGCTGGACCAGAAGCACATTCATATCACTCATAGGCACCTCCGGTTAGAAGGTAAGACGGAAGGCCTGATATACTTCACCGTCTACCTCGATAAAGGTTTCGCGTTCCTTCAGGAAATCAGCTGCCATAAAGGCATCCTCCACGGAAACGCTGGTTTCGTTGCCGTCCTTATCAATGTTGGTGATCATCAGCGGAGCTTCCACCAGATAGTCGTTCTCTCCAAGAGTCACCACACATGCACTGTCATAGACCATGCAGAGTCCGAATTCGTCCTCCAGAGACGCATCATCAAACTCGAAACCATGGAAGGAATCATTGCGATGATTGTACGAGGTAACCAGCATCGGCTCCTCAGGATAGAGAATCAGGACAACGCGGTCATCTGCCTCCATCTCTGCAGCGACCTCCTCAATGGCATTGGCATACTTCATTTCGAAGATGGATTCCAGGACCTGAACCGCATCCTCCCAGAAGGACTGTCTGTCCGTCGGGTGACTCACCCTGATATTTTTCTTATTCATGTTCATACCTCCATCAGCGCTCCATATCGCGCTGGCGTTTTTTCATATACTGTTCCAGCAGACGGATGATGGTTTCCTCCATCTGCTTTGCTGTGTAGGACTTCGGGAAATACTTTCGAAGGGAATCTGTGGAGAAGGTCAATCTGCCGACCTCCGGCTTTTTCGCCTCACTCATCACATCGCAGATGGCATCTGCCGTGCAGGCACCTTCCTGACTCAGCTTTTTGATACGCTGTGCCTGGGAAAGAGAAGGCGCGGTCTGGGTCATATCAATGGCTTCCAGAAAATCCTGCTGTTCTTCAGGCTTCAGATAGGAAAGCTCAACTGCCGGATTAAAGGCAATCTGCTTCTGATCCACCATATCCAGAACCTCGGGGATGAGGTTGGTCAGGCGGATATAGCGCTGAACCTGACGGCCGCTTTCACCGGTTTCCTGACCGATCACATCGGCTGCCTCTAACTTTCCGACAACTTGTCGGGAAGTTCCATCTGCCTGTAAATCCTTTCTTTCACCCTGTCTTTTCATGGCCTCCATTTTCATCTTGTAAGCCAGTGCCTTTTCACTTGGCAGGATGTTTTCGCGCTGCAGGTTGGAGTCCACCATGAAGATCACGGCAGAATCATCATCCATTTCACGGACAATTACCGGCACTGCTTCAAGTCCGGCAAGCTCTGCCGCATGGTGCCTTCTGTGTCCGGAGACAATTTCATAACCATCCTCGGCAGGCCTTGCAATCAGGGGAACCACAACGCCGATCTGCTTCACGCTTTCGACAGTTTCCGACATGGCATCGTCATCCAGCACCTTGAAGGGATGATCCTTAAAGGGATGGAGCTGTGACAGCGGAACACTTCTGATTTCTTCCGTGACAGGAGCTGTACGATCCTGTTCGGTGGAGAAGATATCATCGTAGCTGGTCAAGCTCACGTTTACGCCTTTTTTCTGCATCGTGCATCACCTCCTGTGTCAGAGCTTTGTACCCCTGGGCCACCTTACCGTCAGGGTCGTGTGAGAAAATGCTTTTGCCCTCGGCGCTGATCTCCGCAGCACGAATAGAACGGGGAATCACCTGGTCATAAACCTTGATTTTCCCGCCATAGGTATCACGGATCAGAGCAGCAATTTCCTTGGAATAGTTGGTTCTGGCATCCACCATGGTGAGAAGGATACCTTCGATTCTCAGCTTCGGATTGATCTGTCTGCGGACCTTATTGATGGTGCCAAGCAGCTGCTCCAGACCCTTTGCGGAGAGATACTGGGCCTGCACCGGTATCAGTGCATTTTCTGCAGCTGCCAGTGCATTGATGGTCAGCATTCCCAGGGAAGGCATACAGTCGATCAGGATAAAATCGTACTGGTTTTTTACCGTATCCAGATACTGACGGAGGATCTTTTCACGGTTCATGGTGTTGACCAGCGATACCTCCATGCCGGAGAGCTCAATGCTGGAGGGAACCAGATCCACGCCCTCCGGATGATGGAGAATCCCTTCGCCGGGAGCGATGGGCTCCTCGTTAATGACCTTTTTCATCAGGTCAGTGAGAGTGATTTCCAGGTTATCAGGCTGCGGATTTCCCAGTGCAATGGTCAAACTTGCCTGCGGATCAGTATCAACGAGCAAAACGCGTTTGCCCTCTCGGGCCAGTCCAAAGCCCAGGTTCTCACTTGTGGTAGTTTTTGCCGTACCGCCTTTTTGGTTGACTACGGCAGTAATTGTTGCCTTTGGCATATTTCTTCACCTCCTTGCACCGGTAGATATCCGGCTTGCGCTTCACAAACAGAGCACCTTTGGATTTCTTCATAGATCAAGGACCTCCTTCACCACAGTTTGCTTTCTGCTGCCGATTTTCTGTCTGCGGTCCTCGCCGGTAATCTGCACCGGAGTACACATTTCCAGCACACGGCTGTAGATGCGGGCATGTGCCACGTCCTCAGGCTGCCGCAGTTCTTCCATCGTCAGATTGGTCGTAATTATCACGGGGAGACCGGCCTTATAGCGTTCGTCAATAACGGCATAGACCTGCTCCAGGGCATATTCGGTATTTCTCTCGATGCCCAGATCATCAATGATGAGAAGCGGATAATGAGAAAAGGAGGCAATGTACTGGTAGCGTTCGTCGCTGTACATGCCTCCCATCTGATTGAGGATCTTGGAAAAATTGGTCATCAGCACCGGAACACTCTGCTCCAGCAGCGCATTGGCAATGCAGGCAGCAATAAAGGATTTTCCTGTACCAACCGAGCCCCAAAGCAAAAGGCCAAGGTTTTCGGCCTTGACCTTCTGCCAGTTCTCTACATATTTCCGTGCCCTCTGAATATCTCTGGTATTCTCTGCTACATCAAAACGCCAGTCGAGAAGATGCTTTTCCTGAATTCCGTTGGCTTTCAGCCGTTGGATCCTTCGCTGAAGCTCTTCAGCCTCCTGACGCTTTTTTTCTTTCTCCAGCCGTTCCTTTTCACACTGACAGATGCAGGGAACAACCGCAGGCTGTCCCAGCATATTGACTCTGCACTGCTTCGGGGTTCGGCAGACGGAGCAGAAAAGAAGTCCGTTCTCACCGATATACTCATTTTCTCCGGGAATAGGTGGTTCCTTTTCCCGAAAGCGTTCCAGCATGGCACCGATTACATGACCGGCACCTCCATTTTCGCTTTTCATAGGCTTTCGCCCTCCTTGTAAACATAGTTAGCCGGACTGTAATGAGCTTTCTTTTGTGCCTTTGGAAGCTGTTCGCGTCTTGACCAGCTGCGGATTGTTGCCAGATGGCTTTTATACGACCGACCGGTGGAGGCCATATATTCGCTGAGCCGTTCAATACGTGACTGCCAGTCAGACGGAAACTCCGTTTTCAGCTTTGAAAGCTCCTCATCCGAAAGAAGGACATTGCAATAGGCTCCGTATTTGTGGCGGATGACCTTTTTTTCTTCGTTATTATTTCTTTCAGTACTTGTTGAATTAGTACTTATTTGTAGCGGGTCTCCCAACGCAGGTTTCTCCAACGTAGGCTTATCCTGAGTAGGATTTTCCGTATCTGGTTTTTCCGACACAGGCTGCGGCAGCTCATAGATCACATAGTCGGCACCGGCGAGAGTTCCGTCCGAATTGCGAGTTCGTTCTCTGCGCAGGTAACCAAGCTCCTCCAGCTCCTGAAGGGTACTCATAATACAATCGCGGCCTTCTTTGCAGACAGCCGCAAGTCCCATGATGCTGTAATCCCAGGTATCGGGGAGACTCAGGCAGAAGCTGAGTAACCCCTTGGCCTTTAAGGAAAGCTGCTTGTCCCGCAGGTGATAATTGCTCATTGTGGTGTAGTTGGCATTTTTCTCAACCCGAAATACTGCCATGGCGAACACCGTTCTTCACAAAAGCCTTCTTTTCAGGCTTCTTGTCAGCGGAGTACTTCTTGCCGGAGCTGTTATCGGGCTTTTCACGGCGATGATTTCTGCCGGTATCCTGCATCATGCGCTCATAGGCCTGCAGACGGCCTTCGGTAAACAATGTCATTTGTGATTTCCTCCTTCCTTAGAGTTCAGGCTGATTCTTCGCCTTGTGGTGTTCGGCCTTCGGGCGATCCCCGATAGACTGCTGTTTTTCCTTCAGGGCATCGAGAACGGAGCCCCTGTCTGCTTCGCGTTCGGCAGCTCTGGCCTCCCAGCTTTCACCCAGCTCGAAGACTCTTGCTTCCGCATCGTAGTGATAAACGCTGTCGGTCAGACGGTCTGCCGGTGCAACCTCACTGGCATTGATGCTGGTGACCATGTCTCTCAGCTCACTGACATTCATGTGGCCATCATCCGGGAGAAACAGCATTTCATGCACGGACGAAGGGAGAATGAAGAAGTTACCGCCCAGCTCCTTGGCTGCGTTATCCATGAAATCGGGATAAAAGGCAGCTGCAGCACCGTGGAAGCCCTCCTCATTGGTGACCACATACATCTGCGGACCAGACATATCCATCGGGAAGTCCTCGACACTCATACCCATCATCTGAGCCATGACCTCGGCCATGGTTCTCATACTGGCAGGCCTTACCACCTCGGAGTTTGCCATGGCATCCGCGTGAAGCTGCTCCTTGGTAACACCCATGCGATTCATCAGATCATTCGTAATCAGAACCGTTGCGGCTCCGTCGGAAAGCTGCTCCAGCTGCATGCGGTAGACCATGGAGATATCCTCCATGTCGGTGTGAGGAACCTTGGCCAGCATTTCTGCATTGACCTTAGTGCCAACCACATCCACGAAAAGCAGATCCTTGGCCGTCTCATAGGAGCTGAGCTCTGCCACATCGAAGCGGGGCATGTTGGAAAGATGCTCCTTTGCCTGATCCACAGCTGCCTGCAGAATGCTGTCGTAGTCTTCGCCGCGCTGCATCCTGTCATAGAGCTGATTGAGATTCAGGTTCATACCGATGTTGGTACCCTCCGGAGTGAGAGTGATAGCCGTATAGGATTCGCCCTGCAGCTTTTCGACCTGGTTCAGCCCTACACCCACGCCGGGAGAGGCATCTTCCAGAGCTGCACGAATGTCCTGTTCGGCCCTTGTGGTGAATTCCTTGAAATCCATCATTGTGTATCCTCCTTGAAAATAAAATTAGCCCATCCACATACTGCCGATCTGGCAGATACATGAATGGGCTATGTAACTAAGGAAGACTTCACTCTACAGAATATTAGGAATTTCGCGATGGATTTTTTGCTGATTCTGCTAATATTCCATCGACTTTTTTAGAAAAACAGGTCTGTCGGTATTTTCGTATCCTTCGGAACAGACGACATTGGAGTCGTAGTCTGTCGAATCGTGTCGATTTATGCAGGCAGCTACACGGAGTCTCTTTTAGAAGAGGGCATTTCAGCCGATTCCCGGAAAATGAGGGAAAATCGCTCAAAATTCAGAATTTAGAAAATCGACCCTCCAAGTTAGCAGGTCCGCTAAAAATCAGGACCCGGTTTAGAAGAGGCTCCGGGAAATAAAAAACGGCAGAGGCTTGACAACGCAAACCACTGCCGACAAAGTCTGGCGTCCCTGACTGGATTCGAACCAGCGGCCTTTCGCTTAGGAGGCGAACGCTCTATCCTACTGAGCTACAGAGACATTTATTCAATTTTTGGCTTATTTCCTGGGTTTTTGGAACTTCAGCCTGTATTAAGAAGGCTCCGAGGAGCGGTTCTTCTAATCAAAAAGAGGTCGATTTTCGACTACTTATTAGCAGCATCCGTGTAATTGACCCTTCCGCCATTGTTAGACGGGAAGCCGGAACTGTCGCGTCCGGAGTCAATTCTCAAGACGAATAGAACTTACAACAGAATTACTGTTTTTCAGCAGACTCGTGCTCGCCCTTTTTCTTAGGAGGCGGACGCTCTATCCTGCTGAGCTACAGAGACGTATTAGATTATTTTTAGCTTGCTGAGATGTTTTCGCAAGCCGATGCATGGCAACAAGAAGAGCCAAGGAAGTCAATCCGGAAGAGACCAGAGAGTACTACCAGGATTCTTACAAGCCAAGTGATATAATAACAGAAAACGCTGAAATATCAAGGTTTTCCGGTACTATCAAAAGAAGAAAAGGCGTGAAGCGCGGCAAGCAATTTCTTAATTGCTGCCGCGCGATCGCCCACCCTCTGGGTGGGCGATCGCGCGCGAATTTTTAAGTGGCAAGGCCGAAAACGCGGCGAAACAAAATCCCAATTGGCGCGTGTTGCACCGCAAAATTTATTAGAAATCAGGCAAAAAAATTGGCCAACGGATTCGAACTCAGAACCCAAAATAAACAATTGATCATACCGCCAATTTTAGAAAAAGTGGGCAAAAATGCCCCAAAATCATGCCCAAAAAGAGGACGATTTTTTAAAAATGGCGGATGATAGCATCCTTCTTAGGAGGCGGACGCTCTATCCAGCTGAGCTACGCAAACGTACTATGTAATTTACAAAGCACTTAATATTAACATATCCATGAGAGACTTTCAATCGCCATCACTTATACAGCTTCACGTGCGCGTACACACGGCCTTTTTTCGTGGTATTTCCGGTGCCGGTGAAGATGAACTTGCCGTGGCCGCGGACAGAGATGCGTTCGTCCGGCTTCAGGATGTAGCTGGTGTCGGTGACGGTGCGGCCGTCGATGAAGACGTTCTCTGCGGTGATCAGCTCCTGCGCTTTCGTGCGGCTCAGGCGGTAGACCATCGCGAGTACGGCGTCGAGGCGCTCCGAGGCGACGGAGCCGGACAGCTCCTCCCACGCGGGTTCGAGGGTGCAGGCGGACGGCGGCACGACCTCGCAACTCACCGAGGTGTGCTTCACGCGGGTGAATTCGCGGGCGATGATGTCGGCCATATCACTGAGCACGAAGATGAAGGCCTCGGCGTCCCCACAGAGGATGTCGCCGATCTGGTCGCGCTCGATGCCCATGTTCATGAGGGCCCCGAGGTAGTCGCGGTGCGTAAGCGCATCCGTGAACTTTCGGTTCAGCGGCGTCACATGGAGGCAACGGATGACATCTCCCTGTGCCGGCTCTTCGGCGAGGAAGCTCTCCTCCGTCATGTAGTCCGGGAGGAACACGACGACGTTCCGGTCGGCATCTGCACGCCCGCCGAAGATAAGGTACGGCGCACCATTCACCGCGTGCACCTTGCTGCTGATGCCCTGCTTCCGGAGAATCGCATGAAACTGCGCGAGCTCGGACGCCGCAAGGAAGCATGTATGCGTGAGATAGTTGCTGTTATAGGCTTTTTCAGAGAGATCGCGGATGCGGCCCTCGAGAAGTGCATTCTGGTCCATAAATCTTTCTCTGTTTTACTGTACGTGAGGCCAATGCTGTCGGCAGGAAGCACATACCTTCGCGGGAAATCGCCGGCTGCGGGCGGGTTCCATGTATCCGGCCGGAAGCATTGGCCCGGGCATGCGCGGGCGAAATCACTGCAGGTAGACTTTGTACCGCTGCAGCAGCTCCTGGTTCATGTCGACCGTCATGTGGATGCCGTCGTCTTCGTAGCTCGTTTTGTGCACGCGGGCGCGCTCCTGGAGGTCGTGCTCGACCTGGCCGGCGGTGTACGGGATGATGAGGTCCATCGTGATGTAGCCGGCGAAGAGCTTCTCTTCGATCTTCTCGAGGAGGAGGTCGAGGCCCAGGCGGCCTGCGGCGGAGATGTAGATCTTATCGCCACGGTCGATCGGGAGCTCCGAGAGCGGGTACTTCCGGTCAGCCTTATTCATGACGTAGATGACCGGGATGGCGCCGGCGCCGAGCTCCTTCAGGGTGCGGGCGGTGACGTCCATGTGCATCTGGTAGTTCGGGTCCGAGCAGTCGACCACCTCGAGGATCAGGTCGGCATTGACTGCCTCCTCGAGCGTCGAGCGGAAGGCGTCGACGAGATCGTGCGGGAGGTCGTTGATGAAGCCGACGGTGTCGGACAGGAGGAAGTCGCGATGGCTGCCCGGAGTGATCTTCCGAACGGTGGTATCGAGGGTCGCGAAGAGCATGTCCTTCACCATGACTTCCTTTTCCTCGTCCGGACAGCAGGCCTCGAGGAGCCGGTTCATGAGCGTCGACTTGCCGGCGTTCGTATAGCCGACGAGCGCGACCTGCGGAATGCCGGAGGCCTGGCGCTTGCGGCGCTGCGTGTCGCGGTTTTTCGTGATCTCTCGAAGCTGCTTTCGGAGCTCTGACATGTCCTTCTCGATGCGGCGACGGTCGAGCTCGATCTGGGTCTCACCGGCACCCTTGTTCGACATCGAGCCGCCGGTGCCGCCTTGTCGGCTCAGGTTCTGACGGAGACCGACGAGACGCGGAAGCATGTACTGCAGCTTCGCGTAGTCGACCTGTAGCTTCGCTTCCTTCGTGCGGGCGCGGTCCGCGAAGATGTTGAGGATCAGGTTTGTACGGTCAATGACTTCGACCTCCAGGTCATGCGCGAGATTCGCAAGTTGTGACGGCGAGAGCTGGTTGTTGACGACCACGAGGTCGGCGTCGAGCTCGAAGACGAGCCCCTTCAGCTCCTGAACCTTGCCGGAGCCGATATAGCAGGCGGCGTCCTGCGAAGCGAGGTTCTGCGTGACCTCTGCCACGACCTCGAGCCCCTCCGCCTCGGCGAGGCCTGCGAGCTCTTCCATGGAGACCTCGAAGCCGTCGCCGCCGAGGCAGACGCCGACCAGGATGGTCTTTCTTCGCTTGATATTCTGATCTGTTTCGAACATGTAAATCACTCCTCTATCTCGGATGAATGTATGTACTGATGCTGTCCCAGGCCTGCTGCGCACACGGCCAGCGGTTGTCACTCCGTCACGAGTGTCCGGCGTGCAGCGTGGGTATGCTGTTTTATGATTTCGTGAACTGACGCGCGACGCCACTCGCCACGAGGAACGCCAGCATTGCCCCGACGAAGGTGGAGGCGATGCGCAGTGCGCAGTCGGAGAAGAAGCCCTCCGGCAGCATGTTGATCATGCGGCTCTCGCGCGGGTCAAACATCCAGTTGCCCTGGCTGAAGAAGATTTCGTGGAAGGCCGTGAAGACCCGCGTGAAGTCGATCATGGCGAGGAACGCGATGACGGCGACGAGCCCGAGGATCAGCAGGCAGGCACGGATAAAGCCTCGACTCAGGTACCCGAGCGCGCCACGCGGACCAGCGACCACGATCAGGAAGCCGGCGATGGCGATGCAGCTGAGGATCGCGAGGGAGCGGACGACGAGGCAGATCACGAAGAGCTGCCGGACATCCGCCATGTGCGATTTCTCGTTTTCGTTGTAGAACTCGGTCGTCCCGCCGTTGATGGTCGTTTCGACGATGAGATTCTCACGGTCGCCCCGCAGGTACACCATCGTCTGGTGCATGACGTCGCAGAGGTCGTCCATCGTCATCTCGTCGCCCATCCAGGCCTGCATATCGTCGAGGACCTGGTAGTGCTCGAACTCATCACGATAGAAGTTCGGCGTCCAGTAGGTGACCGCCTCGAAGCTCGTGACAAAGGTGATGAAGATGAGAAGCACGGCAAACACGATGCCGAGAAAGCCACGTAAATGATGACGCATAAGATGCCTCCGATTGATTTCAGATTTGCTGCCTACTAGTGTAGCATGATTTCGAGAGGGACGACAGCTTCCTTCTATAAATCAATCGCAGATCGAGCGGAGGGCAGCCACTGAAAAAGATCTGTTCAGCCCTGTATGGGGTGAACAGATCTTCTGAAAACAGGATGTTATATATCAGCCCTGTGCGGCAGTGGTCTCTTCCGCAGCCTCTGCAGTGGTTTCGTCCGCTACCGTCGTTTCAGCGGCGGCCTCGGTCGCTGCTGCGCTGGTCTCGGTGGTCTCCACGACCTTCACCTGCGTCTGTACGTAGTCGAGGACAGCCTTGTTCACCGCCTCGTCCTTCACCGCATCGCCGCCGTACTGCTCGATGAGCTGGATCTTGTTGAGCTCCTTGCCGGCGAGGCCGCTGAGCTCTACTGCGAGCTCGTCGATCAGCTGATCGCTGGACTTGATGCCCTGCTCGTTCGCGATGGCCGCAACGACCATTCTCTGCTTCGCATAATCGGTCGCATAGCCGGCGATCTCCGTCTTGAAATCATCAACGCTCATGCCGTACATGTTCAGCATATCCGCGAGGCTGTAGCCGTACTGCTTCGCGGACGATACCTCCTGCGAAATCACATAGTCCTCTGCGTACGTCTGCATCGCATCCGAGACGGTGATCTCCGAGGTATCCACGATCTGCTGCAGCGCATCCTGCTGGATCGTGTTGTTGTACTGATAGTCGACCTGCGCCTGAAGAAGCGCCTGCTGCTCTACGCGGAAGGAAGCCACATCGGATGCCTTGGAACCCATGTCCTCCGCATGCTCCTTCACCCACTGATCGGTGAGCTCTGGCATGGTGGAAACCTTATTCACCGTGACGTCAAACACCGCCGGCTTGCCAGCGAGGTCCGGATTGTTCGGATAGGACTCCGGGAAGGTCACATTGACCTCGAGCTTCTCGCCCTTCTTCGCGCCGATCAGCTGGTCCTCGAAACCATCGATGAAGCTGCCGGAGCCGAGTACGAGATCGTAGCCGGTGCCTGAACCACCATCAAATGCCTCGCCGTTCATTTTTCCGACGAAGTCAATGTTTACAGTATCGCCTTCCTTCGCTGCGTCCTCGGTCTCCGTGAGGTAGTTCTTGCGAAGGTAGTCGATCTGGGAATTCACCATGTCCTCATCGACGGTCAGCTTCGGGCTGGTCTCGACGGTGATGCTCGAGAGGTCGCAGAGCTTCACGGTACCCATGTCACTGAACTTCGGAAGCTCCGGTACCTCGGTCGCCTCGAGGGCCTGGATCTCCGGATCATCCGCGCTGAGCTGAGAAGCGGTCGCGGTATCGGATGCACTTGCGTCCGTTGCATCGGCTGCAGCGGCGGTGGTCGCCTCCGGGGTCTTGTTCGATGAGCCGCACGCCGCGAGCGCCATCACACTTACCGCCACAGCGGCAGTCAGAATCAGTCTGTTCTTCTTCATAATTTTCTCCTCAGTTCTAGATTTTATTACATAAGCATTCAGTGCGGGTCCCCGGCTTAGATTGAACCGGTCCCGGAGTACTGTGCCTCCGTAGCCGGCCCGCCGGGGACCTGGTATGCGCTGTCATTGAATTACTTATTAAACGCCTTAAACGCCTTATAGGTGTAGTACACGTCGAGCTTCGAGGTGATCTCGAACGGTGCGTGCATCGCGAGTACCGGCACACCGAGGTCCACGGTATCGACGTCCATGTTGGCGATGAACATCGCCACGGTTCCGCCACCGCCGAGGTCCACACGGCCGAGCTCGCCGATCTGCCACATCACATTCTCATCATCCATGTATTTGATGACGCGCTGCATGGTCTCCGCAGACGCATCGTTGGAGCCGGACTTGCCACGGGAGCCGGTGTACTTCGTGAGGACCGGTCCACGGTTCATGTAGGAAGCATTGTTCGCCTCGAACGCATCTGGGAAGGTCGGATCGAAGGCAGCATTGACATCTGCCGACAGACACAGCGATGCACGCAGCACATCGCGCACGCGCTCACCCTCAGCCTCTGCGAGGTCCTCCATATAGTGAAGCAGCATATCGCCGGACATACCGGTGTTTCCGACCGAACCGATCTCCTCCTTATCGACGAGGGCGGTCACGGTGGTGTACTCCGGCTTCTTCGTTTCGAGCTCAGCCATCAGTGCGGTGTACGCACAGACCTTGTCATCCTGGCCATAGGCACCGACCATGGAGCGGTCGAAGCCGATATCGACGGCATGCTGTGCCGGTACCATCGTGAGCTCGGCACGCAGGAAGTCCGCCTCGGTGATGCCATACATCTCGTGGAGGATCGACAGCACCTTCAGCTTGAACGCCTGCTTCACTTCCGGATCAGCGATCGGTGTCGAGCCGAGCAGCACATTCAGCTCCTCGCCCTTGATGCCATCCGCGAGGGTGCGCTTCACCTGCTCCTGCGCGAGGTGCGGCAGAAGGTCGGATACGACGAAGACCGGATCCCCCGGCTTCTCACCGAGATCGAGGTCGATGGCACGACCGTCACGCAGCATCACACGACCGTGCAGTGCGAGCGGGGTCACCGCCCACTGATACTTCTTGATGCCACCATAGTAGTGCGTCTTGAAGAACGCAAGCTCTTCCTTCTCATAGAGTGGATTCGGCTTCAGGTCGAGACGCGGGCTGTCGATGTGGGCGATGTTGAAGTGCACACCCTCATCGAGCGGACGCTTACCGATGGTGGTCAGGATGATGCTCTTGCCACGGTTATCTAAATATACCTTGTCACCGGTCTTATACTTCTTCGAACGCTCGAATGGCTTGTAGCCGTTCTCCTCTGCCATCCGGATCGTCTCACGTACGGCCTCACGCTCGATCTTCGCATGATCGAGGAACTCCTTGTAGCCCTCGCAGAACGCCATGGCCTTCTCCACGTCCTCCGGACGCTCCATGCCGATGTTCTGAATCTTATAACAGAGCTTTTCCTCAAGCTTCTGTCCTTCTGTCTTCGCCATAATATATCCTCCTTTAAAGCAGCCTCCTCATTTTATCGGCTGTCTGTGTTATTTCTGTGAAATCAGTTCACGCTGCCCATATCCGTGAGCGGCCAGTACTTGAAGTATACCTTCGCCACCATCTTGTCGCGGGAGACCATGTTGTACTCACCCCAGTAGCGGGCATCGAGTGAGTTGTTCCGGTTATCCCCGAGCATGTAGTAGCTGCCCTCCGGCACCGTCACATCCACCGCCGGGAACTGCTGCCCGTCGACGATCATCGGCTCCGGCAGATAGGTCTCCGTGATGGCCTCACCGTTCACATAGACCGTACCGATCGGCACCTCTACGCTTGAGCCGTCTGCGTTCTTCCCGATCCTGATGTTGTGGAACTCGGACGCATCCGCGGTCCCGGTCTGCCGGATCTCGATGTGATCCCCTGGCATACCGATGACACGCTTCACATAGTATACGACGGAGTTCTTCTTATCCTCGCGCCCACAGTTCGGGCATACACCCTCGTCTGTCTCCCGGTAGCTCTGCCCGCAGCCCTTGCACTTGTACCCATAGACGAAGATGGCAATGTCTCCACGTTCCACCTCCCCGAAGGTATACTTCAGCCTGGAGCCGAAGACGCGCGCCCCGGCCATGATCGTGTCCTGCATGGAGCCCGTCGGGATGGTCGAGTTCGCGATGATGAAGTTGTTGAGACAGAACGCCAGCACCGCCGCCACCGCGATGACCTTCACCCAGTCGATGATCTCTCCGAGCAGCGTCGTCGGCTGCTCTCCGTCATCGGACTTCTTTGGTCTCCGCTTCTTTCCACCAGCTGTCCGAACACGTGGGGATGCTCCATCTGCCTGTCCGGAATCGCTGCTCACCTGGGCTGCACCCTGATCGCCGGCATTGTCCCCGGACACCGATGTGGAATTCTCAGCCTTCCCCTCGTCGGAAGCAGACACGTTATCCACATGATGCCCATCGCTGTCCACGACATCGAAAAATTTATTGTCCATACTTTTTTCTCCTGTTCTACTATGTCTGTACTTACATTTACTACGTTTTTCCAGACCCTACTATTCTAACAGATAGCTCGAAAAAGTATAGATTCCACACTTGTCCTTCATCTTTTTTTAAGACTAGCGTTACAGTTCAGGCAGGAGCCCCGGAGTACTGTGCCTCCGTTGCTGCCCCTCCGGGGCTCCTGTCCAGACTATAACCAGACTATAAAAAGAGGGCAGCCGGAGCCTGCGCCCTGACTGCCCTGTATGAATGGTAAAGATTGATATTAAAGCTGAGGACCAGCTGCAACGAGTGCCTTACCAGCCTCGTTACCCTCGTACTTGACGAAGTTCTTCTGGAATCTCTGTGCGAGATCCTTTGCCTTCTCCTCCCACTCAGATGCATTTGCATAGGTGTCGCGAGGATCGAGGATTGCTGGATCTACGCCTGGAAGCTCGGTCGGAACCTCGAAATCGAAGAACGGGATCTTCTTGGTCGGAGCCTTGGCAACATCGCCATTCTGGATAGCGGTGATGATTCCACGAGTATCCTTGATGGAGATTCTCTTGCCGGTGCCGTTCCAACCGGTGTTTACGAGGTAAGCCTTTGCGCCGGACTTCTCCATTCTCTTTACGAGCTCCTCAGCATACTTTGTAGGATGAAGCTCGAGGAATGCCTGACCGAAGCAAGCAGAGAAGGTCGGTGTCGGCTCCGTGATACCACGCTCTGTACCAGCAAGCTTTGCTGTGAATCCGCTCAGGAAGTAGTACTTGGTCTGCTCCGGAGTAAGGATGGATACTGGTGGCAGTACGCCGAATGCATCTGCAGAAAGGAAGATTACGTTCTCTGCTGCAGGACCGTGAGAGATCGGCTTAACGATCTTCTCGATGTGGTCGATCGGGTAAGATACACGAGTGTTCTCGGTTACGGACTTGTCGTTGAAGTCAAGCTTGCCCGTCTTCTCATCTACGGTTACGTTCTCGAGAAGAGCGTCTCTTCTGATCGCGCCATAGATATCCGGCTCTGCGTCCTTATCAAGGTTGATAACCTTTGCGTAGCAGCCGCCCTCGAAGTTGAATACGCCGTTGTCATCCCAGCCGTGCTCGTCATCACCGATGAGGAGTCTGGTAGGATCGGTGGAAAGGGTGGTCTTACCTGTTCCGGACAGACCGAAGAATACGCAGGTGTGCTCGCCGTTGAAATCGGTGTTTGCAGAGCAGTGCATGGAAGCGATGCCCTTCAGCGGGAGGTAGTAGTTCATCATAGAGAACATACCCTTCTTCATCTCTCCGCCGTACCAGGTGTTTACGATAACCTGCTCGTGGCTGGTGATGTTGAAGACAACCGCAGTCTCGCTGTGGAGACCGAGCTCCTTCCAGTTCTCAACCTTCGCCTTGGATGCGTTGTAAACAACGAAATCCGGCTCGAAGTTTGCCTCTTCCTCAGCGGTCGGACGGATGAACATGTTCTTTACGAAGTGAGCCTGCCAAGCAACCTCCATGATGAAACGAACAGCCATACGAGTGTCCTTGTTGGCACCGCAGAAGCCATCGATGACATAAAGCTTCTTGTTGGAAAGCTCCTTCTGAGCGATCTCCTTCACAGCGGCCCATGCTTCCTTGGAAGCCGGATGGTTATCATTCTTATACTCGTCAGAAGTCCACCATACCGTGTCCTTGGAGTTCTCATCCATGACGATGAACTTATCCTTAGGAGAACGACCGGTGTACACACCAGTGAATACATCTACAGCGCCGAGCTCGGTCTCGAAGCCCTTCTCATAGCCTGTAAGACCTTCCTTGGTCTCCTCTGCGAACAGCTCCTCGTATGATGGATTGTATACGATTTCTGTTGTGTCAGTAATGCCATACTTCGTTAAATCAATCTTTGCCATTCTGTTTAACCTCTTTCTCTTCTCTGGTTACCAGTCAGCGGAATCCCTTGGGGATCTTCCGAACGCTTCTGACCTCTCTCTGATATTTTCAGAAAGCATCGGACGCTGCCGAAAGCGGTGGATTCCTCTATCCTCGAGCAAAAAAGCGCTTACATTTTTCGCTCGTTAATTATTATACACGATATTGTTTCTTTGTCGATACAATTAATTTAATTTTTAACAAAGTTTTACTTAATATCCATGAGAGGGCCATCCGCCAGGACGGAGCGGCGCATGGATGCCCCCGGGCGGCGCATAAAAACAGAGGCACCCGCAGGCGCCTCCTTAGTAAGATCTGTTATTTCTTCACCGGGTTCGAAACCTTCACCATGTGGTCGTACCACTTTCCCTTCTTACCGACGAGGGCGAGCGGGAATTCTTTGTCGAGGGCCGGGACCGGAATGTCGAAGCCGTTTACGACTTCTTCCGTGCCGTCCGAGTACTTCACGGTATCCTTCGTCGGCTGGAGAAGCGCCGCGCCGTCCTTCTTCGCATCCTCCGCGCTTCCCGGGAAGAGGTTCAGGATGTTCTCGGAAGCGAGGCTTACATGGATCGTCATCACTCCGTCCTTCACGGTGAGTACGCCCTTTCCGTCCTCGGCTTCGTTCACGCGGAACATGCTGCTGTCCGTGGTGAAGTCTGCCGCGTAGGTACCATCCTCGAGGGCGTCTGCATTGGCCTCAGAGGTACTGCCGGAAGACGTCGTACCGGTCGGTGCACCGATCACGGCTGCCGTGTGCTCGACGTAGATCTTCTCGATAGCCGGGATGCCGCCGAGACCGCCGATCTGGCAGGTCACCGTATCGAAGGCGCCGGATGCGAGGAACTGGCTCTTCCAGGAGTCGTCATCGTCACCGGCCATGTCGTTGTTTGCGTGGTCACCGGCTACGACCATGAGCGGACGAAGCACGACCTTTTTATAACCCGCTTCCTTGATGCGCTCGATCACGGCTTCGCAGGCGGTCTCTGCCGGCTTTCCTTCGACAGTGCCGATGTAGACGTTCCCATACGCAAGCTCCTCCATCTGGGTCTGCATCTGCGTGTAGGTTACAGCGGCTGCGTGGCTCGTACCGTGGCCCATGAAAACGAAGGCGGTGCTGTCCTTCGCTGCATCCTCGAGGCTCTCATAACCGGCGGCCTTCACTGCCTCGGCAGTCAGCGCCTCGGCGACGGCCTTCTTGTCGGCGTTGGTCGTGGAGCCATCCTGTCCGACCTCCCCGAGCAGCGGCTCGGCGATCTCGATGGTCTCGATCTTATCCTTATAGGATTCGGCGGTCGCACAGAGCTCGTCGTACTCCGCGCCGTGCATGAGGTGCGTCGGCTGGATCACGAGATGCTTGACGCCGTTGTCGACCGCACGCTGCAGCGCCTGGTCCATGTTGTCGATCTTCTCGCCATCACGCGCCTGGACGTGATTGATGATAATCTGCGCGGTGAAGGCACGACGAACCGACCAGTCCGGATACGCCGCCTGCAGCGTCTTCTCGATGCCGCCGATGTCCTGCGCACGGCTGTCGTTGAAGGAGGTACCGAAGCTCACGACGAGAAGCTCCTTCTCGCCGATACCGTCCTCGTTCAGCGGATCGTCCTTGCTGGCATCCCCGGTGTCGCGGCCGAAATAATCCGGATCGGCCTCCTCACCCTCGACGAGCGCCTTCTGCACATCTGTCAGCTGGTCCCAGGCTTCCTTCGCCTCCGCGCACTGCGCATCGGTATCCTCGGTCCGCTCCTGTACATAGATCGCATCGATCAGCGCCGCCACATGATCTGCCGCTGCCTGATCCGCCTCCGCACTGTCCTCCGTCGCCGCCTCGGTTGTGGCCGCCACGGTCGTGGCCGCTGCCGTCGTCTCCGCCGGCTTCGACTGACCACAGGCCGACAGCGACGCCGCCATCAGTAACATCAGCATCGTATACTTCGATTTTCTCATATGGTTTCTCCTCCTGTTGTTATTCACTTATATTCTGTTTTATGTATCTTTTACCATTTTGATAAGGAAACGCTAACAGCATACCACAGATATTCTCTTTTCTGCTATACTATACGAAATTGTTTGAGCAGAAAGGAGGCCCGATGGACCGCACGATCTTTCATATCGATGTCAACTCCGCGTTTCTCAGCTGGTCCGCGGTGAAGCGCCTCCGCGAGGATCCGACGGCGATCGACCTCCGCACGATCCCGTCCGCGGTCGGCGGCGACGTAAAAACCCGCCACGGCATCATCACGGCGCGCTCCCTCCCGGCAAAGCGTTACGGCATCCGGACGGCGATGCCCGTGGTGAAGGCCCTCGAGCTCTGCCCCTCCCTTGTCCTCGTGCCCTCTGACTTCGAGACCTACCGCGCGTACTCCGCGGCCTTCATCGAGATTCTGCACAAGTATGCCCCGGTCGTCGAGCAGCTCTCCATCGATGAAGCCTTCCTCGACATGACCGGCACCGAGCAGTCAATCCGAAGCGCCATCTTCGAGCAGATCGTCGCTGGGACACTGACGGGCGAGAAGGCCACCCGGCTCCGGTCGCTTGCATTCCCCATGAATGCCGCGGTGCTCCTGAAGGACGAGATCCGCGATACCCTCGACTTCACGGTCAATGTCGGTATCTCGAGCAACACGCTCCTCGCGAAGATGGCCTCCGACCTCGAGAAGCCGGATAAGATCCACACGCTCTACCCGTCCGAGATTGAGACGAAGATGTGGCCGCTTCCGATCGGTGACCTCTACGGCTGTGGCAGTAAGACGGCAGAAAAGCTCCGGCGCATCGGCATCCATACGATCGGCGACGCCGCCCGCCTCGACCCGACGATTCTCACCGGTCTTCTGGGCACCAATGCAGGCAGCTATATTCATGCGGCCGCCCATGGCATCTCGACGCGCGCCGTATCTTCCGTGCAGGAGGAGGCGAAAAGCATCTCGAACGAGATCACGACGACGGTGGATATCGATGAGGATAATCTCGAGACCGAGGGCATGGAGATCATGCGGGCACTCGCGGTGAAGGTCGCGGGGCGGCTCCGGAAGCATGATTTCTACGCCGGCACGGTCGGCTTCTCCGCGAAGACCGATGATTTCAAGCGGCGCTCGGTACAGCAGAAGCTGCCGGACCCGACGCAGGATCCGGAGAAGATCCTCTCGGTCGCCGTCGTCCTCATGCATCAGCTGCTCGATGCGCCGGACGGCCTCTTCGGGCAGGGACGGAAGGTTCGCCTGATGGCGATCTTCACCGCGAACCTCGACCATGGCGATTTCCGTCAGATGACGCTCGAGGAGCTCACAGAGAACCGCGCAGAGATCGAGGCAGAGATCCGTGACACGCGCCGGAAGGCCGAGAAGGAACGGAAGCTGCAGGCCCTGTCGAAGACCCTGCAGGAGCGCTTCGGCGCTGGCACCGTGCAGCGCGGGATGAAGCTCGAACCGACGACATCAGCCCATGAAACGTAACAGTTCAGGCAGGGCGACCCGGAGGGACGGCAACGGAGGCCATACGTAGAGACCGTGTGAAATCAAGCCGGGTCCCCTTAGCGGCACTTGGTACTTTTTTCCTTAGCACCCTCTGCAATCACTGAGTTTTCATGAAGAAAACTCAGTGATTGCAGAGGGCCTAGTGCCGCTTAGGGTCCCCGGCTTAGAGCACACCGGTCTCGGAGTACTGTGCCTCCGTTGCCGTCCCTCCGGGTCACCTCTCTGAACTGTTACCATGAAACAACTGGAGGAGAGGAATTTTATGATTAAGATCATCTTTTTTGATATCGATGGCACGCTGCGACCGTTCGAGACCGGACGGGTGCCGGCGTCGACGCAGGCGGCCCTCCGGCGGGCACATGAGGCGGGGATCCTCTGTGCGATCGCGACGGGACGGCACTGGATGGAGATCCGGAACGAGAACCTCACGGAAGGGATGCGCTTCGACGCCTTCGTCACCATGGATGGGGAGTTCTGCTATGTACTGGATCCGAAGAAGGTGGATGCAGCAATCGTGCACGGGGAGCATCTCCGGCACGAGGAGCCGTACCGCTTCGATGTGAAGAACAGCCCGGAGCCGATGGCGTACTTCGATCCGCGGAACGGGCGGGTCGTGCAGCGCATCGAGATCCCGCGTTCGGCGGTGGAGAAGGTGCTGGCACTCTGTGAGGAGCAGCCCTTCGCCTGCCTCTTCGAGGAGGAGCGTGCGATCTACGCAAATATGGTGACGCCGGAGCTGCTTTCGGTGCTGAAGCACATCAACTCAGCGCAGCCGCCGGTGCGACCGGTGCAGGAGGCGCTGGAGAATCCGATCTATATGATGATCCCGATCATGACACTGGATGAGGCGGACGTCATGGAGGCGCGGGTGCCGGAGTGCGAGCTCGTGCGCTGGTCCGACGGCATGAGCTTCGATCTCACGAAGAAGGGCATCTCGAAGGTGTCGGGCATCGATGCGCTCCTCGCGGACTATGGTTTCTCGCTCGAGGAGGCGGCCGCGATCGGTGATGGCTGGAACGATGTCGGGATGATCGAGCACTGCGGGCTCGGCATCGCGATGGGGAACGCGAAGAAGGAGTGCAAGGACGTCGCGGACTACATCTGCCCGTCCATCCTCGAGGATGGCATCGCGGATGCGATCGACTACATCCTGAAGAAAAACGCGCAGAAATGAAAAACAGTGCAGGGCGACGGCCCTGCACTGTTTTTATTTACGGTTCTCCGCAGCCGCACGTGATTCGGCGGCTGCCTTTTCTTTTTTCTGCTTCTCTTTCAGTTCTTTTGCTTCTTTGGACTCGATGGCGGCCTGCTCGTCGATCTGCCCGAGCTGCTCCATCAGTGCCGATTTCTTCTCGAGCTCTTCCTTCTCCTTCGCGCGTCCGAACTGCTCGGAGAGCGTCGGTACATCGGAGAAGAGATTCGTGCCGAGGCCGAGGCGGTTGCCTGCGATATCGACGCCGAGAGCCGCAAGGGTCGTCGGGAAATCATCGAAGGTCGTGAAGTCGCGGCGCTCTGCACGGACGGGCTGGACGGCAGCATTGACATACGCTGTGTAGACGGTCCGTTCGTAATTCTCCGGCACATCGTCACAGAAGTCGTGGTCCATGGTCGGGTGGTCGCCGGAGATGACGATCGTCGTGTCGGCGTACCAGTCCTGCTGCTTACACCAGTCGAGGAAGCTGCTGAGCTGCTTCGATGCGCAGGCGTAGACATTCGCATACTGCTCATCGAAGGTCGTCGGGCAGAGCGGGCAGACATAGCCGTCCGGGAAGTGCGTGTCGACGGTCAGCATCGTGAGGTTGAACGGCTGCTCACTGCTGCTGAGGCGGGTGAGCTCCTCCTGTGCGTACTCGTAGAGCTTCCGGTCCTCGAAGCCCCAGTTGACCCAGTAGTTCGCCGGGAACTTGTGCTGGTTTTTCCAGTAGCTGAAGTCCTTGATGGCATAGCTTCCATGGGTCTGGAAGTAGAGCTTGCGGCCACCGAAGTAGCCGACAGAGCCGAGCATCAGCTCCTGGGTGTAGCCCTGCTTCTCGAGGATGTCACCGATCGTGAGGATGTCCGGGAAGAAGGATTTCTGCGAGTCCATCGCGTTCTGATCGATGGAAATCTTCAGCGGAAGTCCAGAGGTCTGTGCGAACATGGCGCCCATCGTCCAGGTCGCACCCGGCATGGCGTACCCACCGTTGAGGGTGGATGCCGCACCCGAAAAGTCTTCGTGATCCTCGGCGATCTTCGTGAGCTCCGGGATCGTGTTCTGCGGGAAGGCACCGCCGGAGGCCTGGTCGGCGAAGGTCACCTCCGTCGACTCCATGAAGATGTAGATGAGGTTCCGCTTCTTCTCCGGGAAGCAAAGCGTCACGTTCTTCGGGTCGACGTAGTGATCGTCGATGAAGCGGGAGGTCTCGAGCTGCGACTTGATGTAGGTGCCGATGTCGAGGTCGTCCCAGGCATCCACCACGGTGAAGCCGGTGGTGAAGAAGGCGGCGAGCAGTGCGAGCGTCACGAGCTTCCGGTAGTTCTGTTTATGCCGGCAGACGATGAAGATCGCGATGATGACGATCGCGATGATCGCGGCCGGAATCGCACATTTCAGGATATACTCGTGGACCATCGCGGTGCTGGTGCCCTGGAGCGGCGCGAAGAGGTGATACAGGACCTCATCCACGGTGAGCTCCGACCAGGTATTCATCAGCCAGCGCAGGCTGAACAGGAGAAGGGCGGAAAAAAAAGACAGAATCACCGCTGCGATGGTCGTCATATCGAGGACAGCGGTTCTGTGTCTATGGTGAAAACGCTTCATGATAAAGCCTCGGTTAAGGATTGCTGCAGATCAACACCGGAGGACGCGGATCCACGCTGACCTCGATGTTTTTCGGTCAATGTATACATGCGGCACCCGGCCTTTTGTATACTGTTCAAATCGACTTCTAGTGTAGTCATCCCGAAACTTCTTCACAATGTGCAGAAATCTCTAAGATTTTTGCTTTTTACATACTCTTTTCTAAAATTTTACTAAATATAATTGACGGCCTTTCGTGCATTCGTATATAGTTTTAATAATTACGGGCAGCTATACGCGATGCAGGCTCTGTTCTGAAACTTCTGACCGAAGCCTGCGACGTATGGACCGCACTGCAGTAACTGCAGGCGGCGCCCGTGTTCACTTATTCTGTTTTTTGTCTCGATGCCTTGCATCAGAAAGGAATATACCGATGGTTTTAAATGATGACGCAGTGCAGTTTGCGAAACAGTACCCGACGATCACCGAGAATCGTGCGTATCGAAAACTGATGTCCGTGCCTCGTCATGGCAGCACGAACACCTACGATCACTCGGTCCGCGTCGCGAAGATGGCTGCCGCGATCGCACCGCATATCGGTGTCGATCCGGACAGTGCCGCACGTGTAGGTCTTCTGCACGATTTCTGCCTGATTGATTATCATAAGGTGGATAAGACCATCCATGACGGCCGCTGGTACTGCTTCTATCACCCGGAAGACGCGGTAGAAAATGCAGAGAAGGAAGGCTTCTATCTTTCCTATAAGGAGAAGCGTGCGATCTGGAGCCACATGTTCCCTCTCTCCACCTCGATTCCGACCTCCCGTCTCGGCTGTATCCTGACCCTCAGCGACAAGACCGTCGCTGCACAGGAGTCCCTCGCAAACGCCGCCGAAGGATGGGCAATCCTCTGCTACCTGCTGAACCGTGGCCGCCTCCGCGTCGCACGCGTCGTACGTCGCAGCCACTGATCTTCTTCTGTTCGATGTATTTTCTCGTCCCTGTTCAAACGAGGGCAAGTCAAGGTGTTGCTGTCCGCCGAGCCACGAGTGAACAGTAACATTTTCTCGATGAAGAATTTGAATCTCCCGGAGCAATCCGGGAGATTTTTTCTATAAATTATGGTACACTACGCCTATGAATAAATTAATCAACCCACAGGAAACCATCAAAATCATACAGAAGAACGATTTCCGCTTCCAGAAGCGCTTCGGTCAGAACTTCCTGATCGACGAAAACGTGCTCCAGAACATCATTCGGAGCTCGGAAATCACGAAGGACGACTGTGTCCTCGAGATCGGACCAGGCATCGGCACGATGACCCAGGCACTCGCTGAGGCGGCCGGCCATGTCGTCGCCGTCGAGATCGACGCGAACCTCATCCCGATCCTGCACGAGACCTTACAGGCGTATGACAATGTCTCCATCATCCACAACGATGTACTGAAGCTCGATCTCCACGAGGTCATCGCGACCTACAACCACGGTAATCCGGTAAAGGTCGTCGCGAATCTCCCTTACTACATCACGACCCCGATCATCATGGGCCTCTTCGAGAGCCATGCACCGATCCAGTCGATCACCGTCATGGTGCAGAAGGAGGTCGCCGATCGCATGCAGTCAGGACCAGGCACGAAGGATTACGGTGCCCTCTCCCTCGCCGTGCAGTACTATGCCGAGCCGGATATCATCCAGGAGGTGCCACCACACTGCTTCATCCCACGCCCGAATGTCGGCTCCGCCGTCATCCGACTGAAGCGCTACACCGAGCCGCCGGTACAGGTCGAGGACGAGCGCTGGATGTTCCAGATCATTAAGGCCGCCTTCGGACAGCGCCGGAAGACACTGCTGAACTCCCTCTCTTCCCTCGCCTCCATCCCGAAGGACGCTACCCGTGAAGCCCTCGCCTCCCTCGGTCTCTCCGAGACCATCCGTGGCGAAGCCCTCACCCTCGCACAGTTCGCCGCACTCGCAGACGCACTGTCGGACTTTCAATCGACATAACGAAAAACCGGAGGCTTTCGCCTCCGGTTTTCTTATGTTTTGTGCGGCACGATCCCGACGAATCGATTTCCATCCTGACGGAACATCGCTTCCGCGTCCTCTCTTCCGACGACATTCTGGCTTCCGCTCATCGGATCCACCAGACGGATATTGAAGGAGTCATAGCTGTAAATCAGATAGCAGCTGTCCTCGAGATACGCGATCAGCGGGTAGCCCTTATTCAGGAAGTAAAGGGCGGAGCTCAGGTCCATGCCATAAGCATTGACCATACTGTAGGTATCATAGGTGTCGATCGTGGTCAGCTTCGAGAGCTTCGTGAGCGGCTCCTCGGCGAGGGCTGTCGCGTTCCGGATCGTCACCATCGTACTCTTATCCACACGATTCCATACGAATTCCCCATCCGCGGTAAGCACATAACCGAAATCATCGTACACGAGCTCATACGCCTCTTCGAGCGTCCGGGTACGGCCCTGGAAATGACCGTGTGCGTAGGCATAGAACATCGGTATCACATTTTTATCCTCCGTGATGTTCAGGTCGATGGAGGAGGCTCGCTCGAGGGAGAGATTTTTCGGTGCCGTGCTCCGCACATGCTTCGTGCCGAGGTCCTTGATCTCGATATACCAGACCTTCTGAAGGATTTTATCCGTGTACGAGCCGACACCACTAAGTCTCGCATCGGTCTGTTCACGATTCGAGATGATGGTGTCCTCGCCGGCAGCCTCATAGTGTCCACCCTCGACCGGACGGATCTTATCGAAGTGAAGGCGGGTTCCGCTCACACGAACGTTCGTAAAGAGCAATCCATCCTTCGCGTAGCTCGTTTTATCGCTGAGATCCGGTCCGACGATATGGATTTCGCTGATCGGAATCTTATGCTTCTCGGTATAGATGCTGGCGTATGCCGGATTGATGATACCGTAGATCAGGTCATCCTGGTTGAAGCCGATCAAACGGAGATAGCCACCACCCTGGATCTCGCTGGACTGATTACTCTCGAGATTTACGAGCGTGATCTTCGCGGCGTGATAGATGTCCTCCGCATCCGGATTCTGGTAAGCGATGTACTGCTGCGTATCCGAGCTTGCGAAGCCCGACTCCTGCAGTCCTGTGGCGATCGTGACGACCTCGAGGCTGTTCGTATCGATGCCGTAGATGCTGCCGCCGTAATAGAGATACAGGAGTCCGTCACCGGACAGGTAGGCGAGCTTCTCGAGATTCCAGCGTATCTGATCATATACCTCCGGGATCGCAATGAAGAAGTTCTCCGTCACTGTATCATTCGAGCTGTCATAGCGGTAGTACAGGATACCATTATATCCCTCATGGCTTCCCCGGTTCACATAACCGTAGACGAGGAAATCCACATCGCCCTTATCCGATACCGACAGGATCTTGATGTCATGCTGATCATAGTTTGCGCGGACGCCATCATCCGTATCCGAGCGGTAGCTGAAGATATTCACCGCATGTCCGCTCTTCGAAGACTGATCGTAGCGCCAGAGCCCCTGATCCGTCTTAAATGCGATATAATGCTCATTTTCCGACTTCTGCACGGCGATATCATCCGTATTTCCGACACCGAGCGTGATCCGCTTGCCCGCGAAATCCTCGCTGTCGCCCTCAAAGATCTGATGTGTCGTCCGGTCGAAGTCCATCATGTAGACCCGCTCCGGATCATTTCGAAAGACGAAGTTATCCTCATTCAGGAAGTGCTTCTCCTCTCCGTTCTCATCCGTCATATACGACTCGTAGCTGATCTGAATCTCGCCCATCATGCCGTCAAATTCCTTGAGCGTCATATAGAATCTTCCCTTCGGCTGCATCCCGGTCTTTCCCCAGGTGATCTGGTTGAAGCTCGAGTGCAGATCGACATGTCCGAGACTCGAATTATCCGCCGTATCCTTCGTTTCCAGATAGGTCGTGATATCCTTACTGTTCGTTGAATCGAAGCTGCCCGTCGTAAATCTGAACGCGACATCCTCCATCGATTTCGTGTAATCACGGTCCGTCCAGAGGATACGTGTATAGTAGTTCAGCGTATGGGCACCCGTCTCCAGCGTGATATGCAGAAGATACGCTTGATCCTTATTGATGAGATTCTGAATCGGCAGGACGAGGCTTGCGTTACCGTCGCTCCGGCTGATGTCGGAGACCGTTCCCTTTTCGATGAGATGGCTGAGGTCCAGTGTACGGATCTCGTAGCTGGCTGAAGCCACCATGTTATCGTACTCCTGCACGACGAGCTTCAGCTGACGATCCTGCGGCAGCACCGTGATCATATCGCGGGCTGCCTGCTTTCCCATATCCTGAAGATAGGCATGCATCGGATTCATGAGGTAATCGCCGCTCGAAACATAGGCCACCGGCAGGCTCGGCTCTTCCATCGTGGAGTACACCGTATTCTGCCGCTCCATCGAGTGCCAGGAACGGTAAAAATAGAGGATGAGTGCGATCAGAAATACCGCACCCATCGCCAGGCATTTTTTCAGTTTTTTTCGTGTCTGTTTTTTCACTGCTGCTTTTCTTTCTCTCTATAGCCCAGCGCCTGCTCCAGAGCAAGCTGCTCTTCTGCGCCGAGTTCCACCTCGGTGGTACCGGCATCGACATCCTTTATATATAAGAAGCAGCCCTCTCTCGAGTGCACGGAATTGATGACGAAGCCACTGTTCGTGCTGTCCAGCATCGCGATGGCGAAGGACATGTTTCCACCCATTCCGCCGAAGGCGTTATACCGGATGATGCCGAGCTTCTGAAAGGACGCACGGATATTCTTATTGAGTACACGCATGACGTCCTTATTCTTGATATCCTCCTTTTCGAGTGCCTCCACGTGCTGCTGGAGATCGACGAAATAGTCCTCCAGGGTCTCTGCATCCTTGCCACGCATGAAGTAATCATACTGACGATACAGTCTCTTGTATTTTGCATTTGCCCGGATAGCCAGGATCAGAGAGATCAGTCCGATCAGCAGCCCAGCGGCTGCGATTCCGAGCAGAAGCGTTTCTGTCACTATCATATATTTCCTCGCTCTGTTTAATCATTTCTGCTGGAGTTCAGGATCATAAAGATACGATCCAGATCATCCTGCGAATAATATTCGATTTCGAGTGTGCCAC
This sequence comes from Oribacterium sp. HCP3S3_B9, assembly GCF_052064255.1. Classification (NCBI taxonomy): domain Bacteria; kingdom Bacillati; phylum Bacillota; class Clostridia; order Lachnospirales; family Lachnospiraceae; genus Oribacterium; species Oribacterium sp. HCP3S3_B9. Next base: position 20,542 of record NZ_JBQHVY010000015.1, on the reverse strand, counting down.
GCTCCGTATTTTTCGGAACGATGGAGACCTTCGTACCGAGCTTCGTCTTCATCTTCCGCTCGAGATCCTTATAGATGACCTTGAGCCGCCGAAGCTCCTGGGCTTCCGGAGAGGATTTTTTCTCCTTCTTCGCCTTCGAGAGCTTATCAAGCTTGACGAGGGTCTCGATCTCTCGTACAGAGAGATTTTCTTTCGTACACTTCTCTGCGATCTTCTTTCGGAGCTCCGGATCCTCGACCGCCAGCAGTGCACGGGCATGTCCCTGCGTGATCTTTCCATCCTGGAGAAGTGTGAGGATCTCCGGCTCGAGCCTCAGAAGTCGCAGACTGTTCGTGATGGTCGAACGATTCTTCGCTACACGGGCAGCGACCTCCTCCTGCGTCAGTCCATACTCCTCGATCAGAGACTGATATGCTCTCGCTTCTTCGACCGCATTCAGGTCATCACGCTGGATATTCTCGATGATGGACAGCTCACGGCTCGTCTTTTCATCGACCTCTTTGATGACCACCGGGATTTCCTTGAGACCGGCGATGCGTGCTGCTCTCCAGCGACGCTCACCAGCGACGATCTCATACAGTGCGCCCCTCTTCTTCACCACGATCGGTGATATCATCCCGTAGGTTCGGATGGACTCTGCAAGCTCGTTCAGCTTCTCCTCATCGAAATTCTTTCGCGGCTGATCCGGATCCGGCTGGATGCGACTGAGCTTCACGAGCAGCATCCCGTCCTGCTCCGTATCATGCACGGTTTCGGTGCTGTGAACCTTCTTCGTATCTTTCGTGATTGTATTCTCATGAACGGTCTTTTCGCCTGCCATCACGATCACGGTATTTTCTGTGCTGTTCTTCGCCGTCTCTTTTTTTGCGGCCGCGGTCACCCGCTTTTTTCTTCCGCTGACACTCTTCTCTGCTTCAGCAGAAGCCTCTTCGGTCGCCTGCATTGGCTCCGCGAGGCCCGCCGCTGTCTCAGACTGTTCCGCCGCCTTCTCTGCGACCGTCTTATAGCGATGCTCTGTTTTCGGGCGATCCGATTTCACCGTTGTGCTGGTTCCGAAGATGGCCCCAAGGCCCTTTCCCAGTCCATGCTCCTTAGCCATAGATATCGTCCCCCTTACTCATAAGCTCTGCTGCCAGTCTCCGGTAGCTCTCAGCCCCCGTCGACGATGATTCATACTCAGTGATCGGCACACCATGACTCGGTGCCTCCGCGAGACGTACATTTCGCGGAATCAACGTATCATAGATATTGCCCTGGAAATTCTGCTTGACCGACTCCACCACCTGCTGTGACAGCTTATTTCGTCCATCATACATCGTGAACACGATACCCTCGATGTCGAGCTCCGGATTCAGTCCCTCCTGTACGAGTCCGATGGTATTCAGCACCTGATTCAGACCCTCCAGTGCATAGTATTCACACTGAATCGGGATAATCACCGAATCCGCCGCTGTCAGTGCATTGACCGTGATCGTGCCGAGACTCGGTGGGCAGTCGATCAGGATATAGTGATAGTGCTCCTTATACGGTGTCAGCAGATTCTTCAGAATCTGATTTTTATCCTCCTGATCCGCAAACTCCACCTCGACCGCTGCCAGGTTCATATCTGCCGGTATCAGATCCAGATTCTCCGTCACCTCCACGAGAATCGCCTCATCCATCGTGCAGCTGCCGCTCATCGCATCGTAAATTGTATGCTCGACCTCATCACGCTCGACACCGAACCCGCTGGTCGCATTTCCCTGCGGATCGAAATCCACCAGAAGAACCCGCTGATTGGCCTCCGCAAGCGTCGCCGCCAGATTTACTGCCGTCGTCGTCTTTCCGACGCCACCCTTCTGATTTGTAATCGCTATAATCTTCCCCATGATACTCTCCCGTGATCGATTTAAGGTGAACTGAAAATGTTTCACGTGAAACATCTCAGTCACTTATGGTCCATCTATGTTTCACGTGAAACATAGACCAGATATTTAAGAACATTTACCATTAGATGTAACATCCATCTTAAAGAAAAAACAGTGATAATGTTTCACGTGAAACATCATCACTGTCGCTATTTTACCCCATACATATATACGTGTCAAATTTTGGCACCACCACGTACCAACTTTTCTCAGCCATGCGTCTTCCGAGCTCGCAGTACTGTGCTTCTGTTGCCGCCCCTCCGAGCTCTTCATAACGAAATGATCATCAGACGATCTGTGCGATGATCACCGCCGCAAACACGATCACACACCCGATGAGCTCCTGCATCGACAGCATCTGATGAAGGATCAGGAAGCCACCGACCACGGAGAACACCGACTCCAGTGACATCAGCAGCGACGCAATCGTCGGATCCGTATTCTTCTGCGCCAGCACCTGCAGCGTATAGCCGACCGCCGATGACAGCACACCCGCATACAGAATCGACGGCATCGCACCGAGGATGCCCGCCATATCCGGCCTTTCAAACAGAAGCATACCGATCAGTCCGACGAGGGATGCAAAGAAGAACTGAATATTCGACAGCCGGATCGGATTCACCTTCTCCGAGAAGTGATCGACGGAAATGATCTGAAACGAGAACAGCAGTGCACAGAGACTCACCATCGCATCCCCCCGCTCGATCGTCATGCCGCCATGCATACTGATGAGGTAGAGACCGATCAGCGCCAGCGCCACACTCAGCCAGATCGTTTTCTTCGGTTTCTTTCCTACGAATATGCCGAGCACCGGCACGATGACGACATAACAGGCGGTGATAAATCCGGCCTTGCCTGCGGAGGTCGTCTGCATACCGATCTGCTGCGTGATACTCGCTGCCCCCAGACACAGTCCACAGACTCCCCCACCGAGCAGCGCTTCTGTCTTATAGTGCTTCTCTTCCACTGCTTCCGGCAGCGATGCGCGGTAGTTCTTCTCCGAAAATGCCGAGAGCGGCAGGAGCAGAATCGCCGCGATGAAGAAACGCGTAAACACGAAGGTCCACGGCCCGACATAATTCATGCCGACGCTCTGCGCGACGAACGCGAAGCCCCAGATGATCGCCGTCAGCAGGAGCAGTGAATTTGAAATCAATGCAATCTGATTTTTCTTCATAGCGGATCCTTCGCCGGTGTGCCGGCCTTTCGCGGGTAAGTCTTCGGTGTTTCCTTCGCCTTCCGGATCGTAATCAGTGAGCGACGGATATCCGACTCTGGAAGCATGTACTCTACCTCCTGCTCCAGCTTACCACCGAGCTTTCGGATCGCGCTCTCCGCCGTCGCCAGCTCCTCGTCGACCTTGCCCGACTTGTATGCGATGAAGTAGCCATCCTTCTTCACAAACGGCAGATCATATTCGCTCAATGTTGACATATTTGCTACAGCCCGTGAGGTCGAGAAATCGAAGCTTTCACGAAGATTCTTCTGATGCCCGAGGTCCTCGGCCCTTCCATGGATGGTCTCGACCTCCTGAAGTCCGAGCTTCGCGATCACATCCTCGAGGAAACGAAGACGCTTCTGCAGTGAATCACTCAGTGTGACCCTCAGCTCTGGAAATACGATTTTCAGCACCAGCCCTGGGAAACCCGCACCAGTTCCGACATCGATCAGTGTTTTTCCGCTCAATGTTTCACGTGAAACATTCTCGTTTTTCACGACGGCTTTTACGATCGCCATAGAATCGATGAAGTGCTTCGTCACGACCTCAGACTCCTCTGTGATGGTCGTCAGGTTCATCACCTTATTGGTTTCCACCAGCATCTCATAATATGTAAATAACTGTTCGATCTGCGTGTCGCTCAGCCGGATGCCCAGTGCTTCCGCCTGCTCCTTCAGTCGATGATAAAATGTATCGGTCATACTGCTCCCTGTATTTTCTATTGTTTTATCCGTTCTGATTGACCCTTCTTATCACCTGTTTCTTTTCAGAAAAGAGGATGGATTCGTCATTCAGCGACGGGATTTTCTTTACGTATTTGCATCCTTCTTCGGTGCGTGGTACGTCTCCAGATAGATCAGCAGCACTGAAATATCTGCCGGGTTGACACCACTGATACGGCTGGCCATACCGATGTTTTCCGGCCGGATGCGCTCGAGCTTCTGTCTCGCCTCGATGCGGAGATTTCCGACCTCCTCATAGCGTATGTCCTTCGGGATGCGTTTATTCTCCATGCGACGGAATCCCTCGACCTGCTGCTCCTGCCGCCGGATGTATCCCTCATACTTGATCTCGATGCCGACCTCTTCCCGTACGCCATACGGAAGCTCCGGTCGCTTCGGATCCAGCGGTTTCAGACTCTCATAGTCGAGCTCCGGTCGCTTGATAAGCTCTGCGAGGGAGACACCGGAACTGAGTACCGTCGATCCATGTGCCTCCATGAAGTGATTCACCTCATCGCTGTTTCCGATGAAGGTCTTCCGAAGGCGCTCCTCCTCGACATCGATCATTCTGCGCTTCTCGAGCGTCTTCTCGTACTCTGCATCGGATACGAGTCCGATCGCATGGCCGATTTTTCGAAGACGAAGATCGGCATTGTCCTGTCGTAAGAGCAGACGATACTCTGCACGACTCGTCATCATACGATACGGCTCTGTACTCTCCTTCGTGACGAGATCATCGATCAGTACGCCGATATAGGCTTCTGAACGATCGAGTACGACCGGATCACGATGAAGGATACGCATGGCAGCATTGACACCGGCCATGAAGCCCTGCACAGCTGCCTCCTCATAGCCGGAGGAACCGTTAAACTGACCGCCGGCGAAGAGACCGTCGATGTTCATGAATTCGAGGTTCGAGCGAAGCTGGGTCGCATCTATACAGTCATACTCGATAGCGTAGGCATTTCGGACGATGTGTACATGCTCGAATCCCTTCATGGAGTGGTACATCTTATACTGTACGTCCTCCGGCATCGAGCTCGACATACCGCTCAGGTACATCTCGTTCGTATACAGTCCCTCCGGCTCGATGAAAATCTGATGCCGGTTCTTATCCGGGAACTTCATGACCTTATCCTCGATGGAAGGACAGTAGCGCGGTCCCACACCCTGGATCGATCCGTTATACATCGGGGAACGCTCGATATTCTCACGGATGATTTCGTGCGTCTTTTCGTTTGTATACACGAGCCAGCAGTCGACCTGCGGTCGCTGTACCTCGGAAAACGCCGTCGAGTAGGAGAACGGAATCACCGGTACATCGCCCTTCTGCACCTCAAACTGGGAGAAGTCCAGTGTACGCTTGTCGACACGCGCCGGCGTTCCCGTCTTGAAACGAAGCATCCGTACCCCGTTTGCCTTCAGGGAATCCGTCAGCTTCGTCGCTGCCTTGAAGCCATTCGGACCGGTATGCTCGATGAGATCACCAGTCAGACAGCGGGAGTTAAGATAGGTTCCGGTACAGAGGATGACGGCCTTCGCATGGTAGATGGCACCGGATGTCGTCCGGATGCCCGTCACCTTCTTATGGGCAGCTGTATACTCACTGTTCGCGTCGCACACATCCTCCGTGATCAGTTCCGCGACCTCCGCCTGCCGGATCAGAAGATGCGGCTGATTCTCGAGGCGTTTCCGCATCTCATCGGCATAGGCTTTTTTATCTGCCTGCGCACGCAGACTGTGCACCGCTGGTCCCTTCGACTTATTCAGCATCTTCGACTGCAGGAAAGTCTGATCGATGACCTTTCCCATCTCACCGCCGAGCGCATCCAGCTCACGGACGAGATGTCCCTTCGAGCTGCCACCGATATGCGGATTACATGGCATGAAAGCGATGCTGTCGACACTCACCGTAAATACCACGGTCTCCAGTCCGAGACGTGCCGTTGCGAGTCCTGCCTCACATCCGGCATGGCCCGCCCCGACGACGATCACATCATATCTCTCTTCTACTACTGACATTTCCGTCTCCTATCTCTACTTTCCCATACAGAACTTCGAAAAGATTTCATTGACCAGATCCTCGGATACCTGTTCTCCGAGGATGTAGCCGAGCTCCTCATAGGCCCGCATCAGATCGATCGTATAGAAATCCTCCGGCATATCCATCGCGATGGAGTGAAGCACCTCCTCGAGCGCCTTCGCAGCTTCACTGAGGCAGTACTTATGACGCTCATTTGTGATGATCACCTGATCGTTGAAACGAAGCTCCTCATGGAAAAACATCGCCCGGATCTTCTCTTCCAGGAGGTCCATACCGGTCTCCTGCTTCGCACTGATGGAGAGCACCGGACGGCCCGTCTTTTTCTCGAGTTCCTCCTCGCTGATCACTGCCTGAAGATCTGATTTATTCATCAGTACGATGCACTTCCGATCGCCGAGCTCCCCGATGATCTGTTCATCCGACGCATCCAGTGGTACCGACGCATCCACGACATAGATCAGAAGATCTGCATCCGACGCAGCCTTCAGCGCACGCTCCACACCGATTTTTTCGACAGTATCCTCGGTCGCACGGATGCCGGCCGTATCCACGATGGTGAGACTGACCCCCTTCAGATTGATATGCTCCTCGAGCGTATCGCGTGTCGTGCCTGCGATATCGGTGACGATCGCACGATCTGCACCGACGAGTGCATTGAGCAGAGAGGATTTACCGGCATTCGGCTTCCCCAGGATGACGGTACGGATGCCCTCCCGGAGTCGACGTCCATCATCCGCACTGGCGATCAGCCGTCGTATACCGGACAGTATAGTCTCAACATGTGTTTTAAGCTCGTCTGTAAACCCATCGAGTGAGATATGCTCTGGATCATCGAGCCCCGCCTCGATGAAGGCATCATCCTCGAGAATCTGCGCACGATAGCCCTTGATTTCTCTGGAAACCGAGCCGCGCAGCTGCCGAACCGACGCCTTCAGTGCATTTTCATTTTCGGATGTGATGATATCACCGACGGCCTCTGCCTCTGAAAGATCGATCCGACCATTCAGAAATGCACGCTTTGTGAACTCGCCCGGCTCTGCCAGGCGTGCACCTGCGTGCACCACTGCCTCGAGGATTTTCCGCATCATGAGCACACCGCCATGACAGTCGATTTCCACCGTGTCTTCCCCTGTATACGAACGCGGTGCCCGCATCGTCAGGATCAGAACCTCATCGAGCGGCTCCTCAGCATCATAGATGAACGCATATCTGATACGATGCGTTTCCGAGATATCCACAGCGTGACCGCTCTTCGAGCGGACGAGTGTCGACACGATCGAAACCGCATCTGGCCCGCTGACACGTATGATTCCTATACCGGATTCGACGGCAGCCGTCGCCAGTGCACATATTGTATCCTCTCTCATCTCGTCTCCCTTCAAAAAAGCGGGCAGTTATCCACCATAATCATCCTAAAACTCCACTTATTCTAATAGCTAATCCGCTTATTTGCAATACGTTTAAATGCATACAAAAATCCCGTATGCGCTTTGCATACGGGACCCTGTTATCCACATTTCTATCGACGGATACGCCGATTCGGTGGATTATGCATTTTCTGTTGTCTCTTCAGCCACGGCTACTGCTTCTGTAACTGGCATCTCCACAACCGGAGCTTCTACCGCTTCCGGTGCCTTCTCCTGCCGCTTCTCATCCTGTGGATACGGCTTCCGATCCTTCTTCTTCATGAAGATGATCACATGACGGAACGGTTCCTCACCCTCGGAACGAGTGGTCACATAGCGATCATTCTGCAGTGCGCTGTGGATGATGCGACGCTCATATGGATTCATCGGCTCGAGTGCCACCGGCTTTCTGGAGCGGCGAACCTTATAGGCGATGTTTCTTGCAAGATTACGAAGGGTTGCTTCTCTTCTGGAACGATAATCCTCGGTATCGAGCTTTACGCGGATGTAATCCTCCTTGTGCTCCTTATTGATGACGAGGGAGGTCAGGTACTGCAGCGAATCGAGTGTCTGTCCACGCTTACCGATCAGGATACCCATGTCCGGGCCTTCCATATTGAGGAGAAGCTCATTATTGGCATGATCGAAGGATGCGCTGATGTTGACGTCCATGTTCATCCCCTTCATAAGCGTCGTGATGAACTCTTCGGCCTGCTTCTGTGCTGCCGCTGCTTCCTCTGGGGAAACCGGCTTGATCTCGTGTACCTTATGCTCCGGCTCTGGGGTATTCAGGATGGACATGTCCTTTACCTCGTAGCCGCCGCGCGGATAACGCTTACCGGAAACACGGTCATTACGACGCTCACCACGATTTCCCCGATCATTACGCTCATTGCGATCACGTCTCGGACGACGCTCACGACGCTCCGTGCGCTCTGTATCCGCTCTGTTCTCGGACTTCGGGCTCTCATCCTTCGGATCTGCTACATCCTCCGCCTTCTTCTCTGCAGGCGCTGCGACCGGCTTTTCCGTAAGAGGCTTCTTCGGAGCGGCTGGCGCGGTCTTCTTTTCCGCTGCCTTACCGCTCGTGATATTATGAATCTCCTTCTCGAGACGCTCGAGCTCGGACTTCTGAGAAGCCGCCTTTACGGAAGCCTCGATAATCCATGGCTTCGCACCGATACCGAAAAGACCCGACTTACCCTCGACAAGCACAGTGTAATCCAGGCGATCAGATGTGATCCCAAGCTGAATCAGGGCCTTGGTGATGGCTTCATCCTTGGTTTTGGCTGAAACTCTGATTTTATCCATGATAAACCTCTTTACTTCTTGTTCTTTTCGTTCTTCTCATTATACATCTGAACCATATTGGCCTTCGATGCCAGAGATCCCGGTGCTGCATTACGGTTGTAATACTCTGTGGACTCCTTTGTCTTCGCACTCTGCTTTGCGATGACGGCCATGCGGTTTTCCTCGGCCGTATTTGCCATCGCCTTTGCCTTCTCGATGCGCTTCTCTACGGTCTTCTCGTCGATTGGCGGCAGACCCTTCTTCGCACGCTTCTTATTGGTCTTTTCCATCGAAGCCTGCAGAAGCTCCTGATCCGAGAACTTACCGAAGTACTTGTTCATCATGATCTGCTGAATGATCATAAAGAAGGAAGAAGCACACCAGTACAGACCAATACCAGATGCGAAGGTGAAGCAGAACCATACCGACATAAGCGGCATCATCATATTCATGCTCTTCATCATCTGCGCGGACTGATCATTGCCCTCTGCCATACCTGCATTCTGTGCAGTCATGAGCTTCGCACTCAGGTACTGCAGAAGACCGGCGAGGATCGGGATGATCCAGTAAACGTTCGGTACGAAGCCCATCGCACTCGGTGCAGTGGAGAGGTTGATACCTAGGAAGTTATTGATATGTGCGGACTGCTCTGCAGCGGTCTGAATCGCATTGACCGCATTTGTGTCGGTGAACACACCCTGAAGTGCGGTCCACTGACTCGGGTTCAGCTTGTACAGGAAATCGATGATGAAATTCCCGATCTGATCTGCCGTGTAGGAAACATTCTCACCGACACCGAGATTATGAAGCTGTGCCAGGATGTTCTTCATACCGTTATCGGTTGCGAAATCCACGAGCTTCTGAGCTGCGGATGAACCACCGATGGCATTCATGACGTTCTCGTAGATGGAGTATACATGCGGAACGTAGGCAGGGATGTTCATGATGATACGATACAGCGCGAAGATGATCGGCATCTGAAGAAGGAGCGGCAGACATCCACCGGTCATGGATGTACCATACTTCTCATAGAGGGCCTTCATCTCCTCCTGCTGCGCCATCATGGACGCATTGTCCGTTTTATTCTTATACTTATCCTGGATCGCCTTCATCTCCGGCTGCATGATCTGCATCATACGGGAAGACTTCTGCTGGTTAAGGCTGGTCGGGAAAAGAATAATTCTCATGACGAGGGTAAAGATAATGATCGCGAGACCGATATTACCGATACCGATTTTCTCGAGCGAAAGATAGATCACATTCATGATCACGCCGAGTACATTTACGATGATATTCCAGATCGGTCCCAGAATAGGAATCGTTGACGTATTTTTTGTAAGTACAACTAAGGATAAAAAGTCCAAGATTTACCTCCGGATTAGGGAACAGGATCATAACCGCCCTTGGCCCATGGATTGCATCGCAGGATGCGCCATGCCGCCAACAATGAACCTTTGATACACCCGTACTTTCTGATTGCTTCAATGGCGTATTGAGAGCAAGTCGGTGTATATTTGCAGTGAGCACCGATATAAGGCGAGATACACTTCTGGTATCCACGAATCAAACCCACCATGAGTTTCGAAATCATATGCACGCCCCCCGGATGTGTATTTTCTCTTCGTCACACATCCCATCGTCCCACTTCGATACCACTATGCGTCCGGCGTCTTCTGCGCCTCCGCATCTTTCATAAAGATATGATGCCTGTTCAAAAGATTGAGATACTGCTCTTCAATCTGCTGATAAGTACAGTAATTCGCCTTTCCGCGAATCACGATGATGATGTCTAGCCCCTGTTTCACTCTGAAATCATTTAATCTGAAGATTTCACGCATCTTCCGCGCAAATGTATGACGCACGACCGAGTTTCCGATCTTCTTCGAACAGGAAACCCCTAAACGGTTGTGCCTGCATCCGTTCTCACAAACATACATCACGAGCGCGCTCGACGCATACGATCGGCCGGTCTGATAAGCTCTCTGAAAATCACTATTCTTTTTTACGGATGGAAATCGCTTCATCTTCTCAAAAAACCTCTCCTGCCTGTGTATTTCTGTTCAATGCTGTCGACCCGTCTCCTCCCGAACGGCTTTCTCAGGCGCAGCGCGCCCGCAGAATCCCCTCGAAAAACAGACACTGTTATATGAAAAAAGACCGCTTTCAAAAGCGGTCTTCATCATATGTCGTGAATTAAACGGTTAATGCTGCTCTACCTTTTGCTCTTCTGGCAGCCAGTACCTTTCTACCGCCTGCGGTTGCCATTCTGGCTCTGAATCCATGAACCTTGGATCTCTGTCTGGTCTTTGGCTGTAAAGTCATTTTTCCCTTGTGCATATACTGACACCTCCTTTTCTGATAATCTTTCAGGACTCCATTGAATTTTCAGTTTTCAATGTTGGACTCCTTGAATAGCCCTTCGTCCTGAAGTAACTTCAGATCTAGGGTAAACATCGCTTGTATATTATATAGAAAAGCTATTTTTTCGTCAATCCTTTATTTATGCACTTTATCAACATTTTTATCCACTTTTCAACAGTATAAAAATCTGTCCACAAATTGTGTACAAAATGTGGATAAGTGGAGTACCAGGCTGACTTGGATTTTTAAAAAGCACAGAATTACGTCATTTTTATGTGGAAAAACAGATGTTCACAAGTGTTTATCCACAGACTAAGTGGCATTGCCTTGCTATTCTATCCACAATCGTTTATAATTTATTCGTAATTTTATCGTTTAAGGAGCATCTCATGAACGATTTTGAGACGATTAGAAAAAACTGGGATGATATTCTGAAGAATATGAAGGAGGAGCATGACATCCTCCCTGTATCCTTTGATACATGGCTGAAACCGCTCAGACTGTTTGATTTTATCAACAGTCAGCTGCTGATTCTTGTACCAGAAGAAGGCTATATCAAGTATCTCGATAAAAAGTATTCCTTATTTTTAAAGGTAGCGGTCGAAGAAAAGACCAGCATTCCTGTCGAGATTCTTTTTATGGTGGAAAAAGATGCTCGCGACTATGTGAAGCGTCTTCAGGGTATCTCCAGCGAGAAAAAAGATCCAGAAGAGCTGTTTGCTGAAACGCTGAAGGAAGCAAATCTGAATAGTGAATACACCTTCGACACCTTCGTCGTTGGTTCAAGCAACAACCTGGCGCATGCAGCATCCCTCGCGGTCGCTGAATCACCGGGCGAGATCTATAACCCGCTCTATATCTATGGAGGCGCCGGTCTCGGAAAGACGCATCTGATGCATTCGATTGCACACTTTATATTAAGAAACAATCCGAACGCGAAGATCCGTTATGTCACCTCGGAAACCTTCATTAACGAGTTCGTCGATTCCATCCGAAACAAGAACAACATGTCGCCGGCCGACTTCCGTAACCGTTACCGTGAGCTTGATGTTCTGCTGATCGATGATATCCAGTTTATTATAGGTAAGGAAGGAACACAGGAAGAGTTCTTCCATACCTTTAATACCCTGTATGAAAATAAGAAGCAGATCGTCATCGCATCAGATAAACCACCGAAAGACATCGATAATCTCGAGGATCGACTCCGTTCACGATTCGAGGTCGGTCTGATCGTGGATATCCAGATGCCGGACTTCGAAACACGTATGGCTATCCTTCGTAAGAAGGAGGAGCTCATGAATGTAAACATTGACAACGAGATCATCAAGTACATCGCGACGAATATCAAGTCAAACATCCGTGAGCTCGAGGGCGCACTGACGAAAATCGTGGCCATGTCCCGCCTGAAGGGCCAGTCCATCGATCTCGCGCTCGCCGAGGATCTTCTGAAGGACCACATCACACCGGATGGTCCGAAGGAAGTGACCCCGGAGCTGATCATCACGACCGTTGCAGAACACTTCGGCATCACAAATCTCGAGATCGCTTCGCAGAAGAAAAGCAAGGAAATCGTCTACCCTAGACAGCTTGCGATGTACCTCTGCCGTACCATGACCGAGGCGCCGCTGAAAACCATCGGTGAGTACCTCGGCGGGCGCGATCATACGACGATTATGCATGGTATCGATAAGATATCCACAGAATTACGCACAAACGAACAATTGAAATCCACAATTGAGACCCTGAAGAAAAAAATCTCACCTTAAGCGTCTTATCGTGACATGATTTGTTCACAGTGTGTAAAGCAACTGTCAACCGAGTTGTCAGATGCCGAAAATGACGTAATTATGCCGTGAAAATGACTTTTTCACATTTCCACAGCCCCTAATAATAGTACTAGAAATTAAAAGAATTAATTAAATATAAAGAGAGGCCGCCTCATGAAACTGCAATTCAAGAAAACTGATCTGATCAACGCGATCAATATCGTATCCAAAGCTGTTCCGTCGAAAACCACGATGTCGATTCTCGAGTGTATCCTCGTCGATGCATCCAATGGAAAAATCGAACTCGTAGGTAACGATGCAGAATTCGGTATCCAGACGGTATGCAACGGTACGATCATCGAAGCTGGTAAGGTTGCACTGGAAGCGAAGATTTTCTCTGAGATCATCCGCCGTCTTCCGGAAGCATCCGGAATCGAAGTTACCATCGAGACAGATGAACGTAACAATACCATCATCACCTGTGAGAATTCTGTATTTAAGATCGCCGGACGTGATGGCAATGAGTTCACTGCACTTCCGAAGATCGATAAAAACCAGTCTGTGTCACTCTCCCAGTTCATGCTGCGCCAGATTATCTCACAGACGATCTTCTCCATCGCTGCCAACGACAGTAACAAAAAGATGACCGGTGAACTTTTCGAGGTAAATGGAGATGATTTCACCGTCACATCCCTCGATGGTCACCGTATTTCGATCCGTCGCATCAAGCTGAATCAAAATTATGATACAGCCAGGGCCATCGTTCCTGGTAAAGCACTGAACGAGCTCAGTAAGATTCTATCCGGTGGAGTTTATGATGAAGTCATCGTCTACTTCTCCATGAATCACATCATGTTTGAGTTTAATGACACGCTCGTTGTTACGAGACTGATCGATGGTGATTACTTCCATGTAGCACAGATGCTGTCCGAGGATTATGAAACAAAAATCATCGTAAACCGTAAGAACTTCCTCGACTGTCTCGATCGTTCGACGATTTTCGTAAAGGATAACGACAAGCAGCCGCTGGTTCTGAAAATCGAGGAGAATGTACTCGGCCTGAAGATCAAGACAGACCTCGGTACGATGGATGCAGAAATCGCCATCCGGAAAACCGGAAACGATCTCATGATCGGCTTTAATCCGAAGTATCTCGTGGATGCACTTCGTGCGATAGAGGATGAGGAGGTCACGATCTACATGTCGATTCCTCGTTCTCCGTGCTTCATCCGTGATGATAAGAAGACGTACAATTACATGATTCTGCCGGTAAACTTTAACGCAGACGCATATTGAATAAATGCATAATTATACATAAATCAGATTTATAATTATGTATCATGAAAAAGATGACACGATACTGATGTGCCTGCCACACAGACATCATAGGGATCTGACGCCCTGTGGGCGCTGCTCTCGCGTGCTATAGAATGATAATTGAAACACTGGAATTAAAGAATTACAGAAATTATGACCATCTGAAGTTAGAGCTGAGTCCCGGAACGAATATTTTTTTCGGCGACAATGCACAGGGAAAAACCAATGTACTCGAAGCCATCTTCCTGGCCTGTACATCGAAATCCTACCGGATCACCCATGACCGGGATCTGATCCAGTTCGGTCATGATGAAGCACATATCAAGATGGAGACACGGAAACGCAAGGTTCCATACCGTGTTGATATGCACTTGAAAAATAATAAACCGAAGGGCATCGCCATCGATGAGATTCCGATTCGTCATGCCTCGGAACTCTTCGGTATCGCGAACGTCGTCTGCTTCAGTCCGGAGGATCTCAGTCTCATCAAGGATGGACCGGCGCTTCGGCGCCGCTTTATGGACCTTGAGCTCTGCCAGCTGGATAAGGTGTACCTGTATCATCTGGCTCGGTATAATCGAACACTCAATCAGCGGAACAAGCTGCTGAAGGATATGATCATGCGTCCGGTCCTGGCCGATACCCTGCCGGTATGGAATGAACAGCTCTGCCTCTATGGCGAGCAGGTCATCACCATCCGGGAGAAGTTCATCCAGGAGCTTCAGAGTATCATCGGTCGCATCCATCACCAGCTGACCGGAGGTGTCGAGGAGCTCAGCATCAGCTACGATCGAAATGTCGCAGCGGAAAATTTCGCCACGGCGCTCGAGAGAAGCTGTGAACAGGAAAAACGCCAGCATCTGACACTGGTCGGACCACATCGTGATGACCTCTGCTTTACGATCGATGGGAAGGATATCCGAAAATTCGGATCGCAGGGTCAGCAGCGGACGGCAGCACTGGCGCTGAAGCTGAGTGAGATCGAGCTCGTGCGACAGCGCATCGAGGATCATCCGATTCTGCTGCTCGATGATGTATTGTCGGAGCTGGATTCGAAGAGACAGAATTATCTCCTCGATCTTCTCTCTGATACGCAGAACATCATCACCTGTACCGGACTCGATGAGTTCGTCAATCATCGTTTTCATATCGATGAGCTCTTCCATGTGGTCAATGGAACGGCGACGAAAATTGAAAATCTGAAGACGCTGTACAGCACGTCAGAAAAATAAAATGCGTGTATGCATACCTTTCCGTGGTCTGTATCACGACAGGATAGTAAAAAATGCAGTTTCCTGCTGTTCCAGGCGGGTAGTCAAAGGAGAAAGCTTCAATGGCAATAGAAAAAAATGAAAATGAAGATCTGCAGCGTGAAGAGGAGCTCATGAAGGGCTCGCCTGATTACAGCGCAGATCAGATTCAGATTCTGGAAGGACTCGAAGCAGTTCGGAAGAGACCTGGCATGTATATCGGCAGCACCTCCATCCGTGGTCTCCATCATCTCGTCTATGAGATCGTGGACAACTCCGTTGATGAGGCGCTGGCGGGTTTCTGCGACAGCATCACCGTCACCATCGAGAAGGATAATTCCATCACTGTACAGGATGACGGTCGAGGCATTCCGGTCGACATTCAGAAGAAGGCCGGTAAGCCGGCACTCGAGGTCGTCTTCACCGTCCTGCATGCAGGTGGTAAGTTCGGCGGCTCCGGCTATAAGGTATCCGGTGGTCTCCATGGCGTCGGCGCGTCCGTCGTCAATGCTCTCTCAATCTGGCTCGAGGTTTCTGTCTACAAGGGCGGAAAGATCTACAACATGAAGTTCGAGCGCGGTAAAGTGGTACAGCCGATGACCGTCATCGGTGAGTGCGATGAGCGTCAGCATGGAACGAAGGTTCACTTCCTTCCGGATCCGGAAATCTTTGAAGAGACCGTATATGATTACGATACCCTGAAGGTTCGTCTCCGTGAGACGGCCTTCCTCACGAAGGCGCTGAAAATCACACTGATCGATGCGCGTGAAGGCAAGGAGCAGGAAAAGACCTTCCACTACGAGGGTGGTATCAAGGAGTTCGTACAGTATCTCAACAAGGGCAAGGAGCCACTGTATCCGGACGTCATCTACTGTGATGGCGAGCGTGATCATGTGTTCGTCGAGGTCGCGATGCAGCACAACGACTCCTATACCGAGAATACCTATACCTTCGTCAATAACATCAATACCCCGGAGGGTGGAACCCACCTCACCGGTTTTAAAAACGCGATCACGAAGACCTTTAATGATTATGCCCGCAGTAATAAGCTCCTGAAGGAATCGGAGCCGAATCTGAGTGGTGATGATATCCGTGAGGGTCTCACGACCGTGATTTCGGTAAAAATCGAGGATCCGCAGTTCGAAGGACAGACCAAGCAGAAGCTCGGAAACTCCGAGGCGCAGACCGCGGTTCAGAACATCGTCGGTGAGCAGCTCACCTACTATCTCGAGCAGAACCCGAGCGTGGCGCGTGCCATCTGTGAGAAGTCTGTACTCGCCCAGCGTGCGCGTGCAGCGGCACGTCGTGCACGTGATCTTACGAGAAGAAAGTCGGCGCTCGATGGTGTCGGTCTTCCGGGCAAGCTCGTCGACTGTAACTCGAAGGATCCGAATGAGTGTGAGATCTTCATCGTCGAGGGAGACTCTGCACTGGGACCTGCGAAGGATGGACGAAATGTCCATACCCAGGCGGTGCTGCCACTGCGTGGTAAGGTACTGAATGTGCAGAAGGCGCGCCTCGACCGTGTATATGCGAACGAGGAAATCAAGGGTATGATCACCGCCTTCGGTACCGGCATCAACGAAGACTTCGATATCTCGAAGCTTCGCTATAACAAGATCATCATCATGACGGATGCCGATGTCGATGGTGCACATATCGCGACCCTCATGCTGACCTTTATTTACAACTTCATGCCGGAGCTGATCAAGCAGGGGCATGTATACCTGGCACAGCCACCACTTTTTAATATCACGAAGAACAAGAAGCACTACTATGCTTACTCCGACGAGGAGTACCAGGATATCCTGAAGCAGATCGGTGCCGAGGGTACGGATGTATCCCGCTTCAAGGGACTCGGTGAGATGGATACAGAGGAGCTCGCAGAGACCACTATGGATCCGGAAACCAGAACGCTTCTTCGTGTGAATATGAATGATGATGATCGTGCAGATCTCGACGTCACATTCACCACGCTGATGGGCGATCAGGTCGAACCAAGACGTGAATTCATCGAAGAGAACGCGAAGTATGTCACGAATCTCGATGTCTGATATTAGTGAATTCGGAGGATAAAATTTTGGAACCAAATGTTTTTGATAAGGTCCAGGATGTAGATCTCAAGAAGACGATGGAAAACTCGTATATCGATTATGCGATGAGTGTCATCGTATCGAGAGCGATTCCGGATGTCCGGGATGGTCTGAAACCGGTTCAGCGCCGTGTACTCTATTCACTGCAGTCACTCGGTGTAACCCCGGATAAGAAAACGAAGAAGTGTGCCACCATCGTCGGTGAGTGTATGGGTAAATTCCATCCGCATGGTGACTCCTCGATTTATGGTGCCCTGGTTTATATGGGACAGAGTTGGTCGATGCGCCATGTACTGGTCGATAAGCAGGGAAACTTCGGTTCGGACGACGGCGACTCTCCTGCCGCTATGCGTTATACCGAGGCGAAGATGTCAAAGCTGGCCGGTGAGATGCTCGCCGGCATCAATAAGGACACCGTTGACTTCATGCCGAACTTCTCCAACGAGTACGATGAGCCGACGGTGCTGCCGGCGAAGTTCCCGAATCTGATCGTGAACGGTGCCACCGGTATCGCGGTCGGCATGGCGACGAACATCCCGCCACATAATCTACGGGAGGTCATCCGTGCGGTGGACCTCATCATTGACAATCGCATAAAGGATCAGGAAACGACACTGGAGGATATCATGAAGGTAATCCCGGGGCCTGATTTTCCGACCGGTGGGATCATCCTCGGCCACAAGGGCATCGAGGAGGCCTACCGTACAGGTCGTGGCAAGATCAAGCTTCGTGCCGTATGTGAGATTGAGCCGATGCAGAACGGAAAGCATCGCATCGTGGTGAAGGAGCTTCCGTACCTCGTCTACCGTTCGAGGGTCATCGAAAATATCGCAAATCTGGTCAAGGATAAGAAAATCGACGGCATCACGTATATCAACGACGCCTCCGGTAAGGGCTCCACAGCGAAGATCAACATCGAGCTTCGGAAGGATGTAAACCCGAATGTCATCCTGAACCAGCTTTATAAGCATACCCAGCTCCAGACCACCTTCGGTGTCATCATGCTCTGTATCGTGAACGGCGAGCCGAAGATTCTGAACCTCCAGCAGGTTCTCGACGAGTATCTGAAGCATCAGGTCAATGTCTTCACCAGACGTACGAAATATGATCTCAATAAGGCGCAGGAGCGTGCGCATATCTTAGAGGCACTCCTCGTCGCTGTCGATCATATCGATGAGATCGTGCATACCATTCGTGCGGCTGCGAACACGGAGCAGGCGAAGCTGGATCTCTCCGCGAAGTTCGGCTTCGATGAAGGACAGGCACAGGCCATCGTAGACATGCGTCTGCGTGCCCTGACCGGTCTCGAGCGCGACAAGCTGAAGGATGAGTACGACGAACTCGAAAAGAAAATCGCATACTACAACGAGATTCTCGGTGATCCGAAGAAGATGCTCGGCGTAATCAAGAGTGAGATCGATGTTATCGCAGATAAGTATGCAGATGATCGTCTCACGAAGTTCGGCTATGACGATTCCATCGAGGATGAGGATCTGATTCCGGATGATGATATCGTGATTGCGGCGACCAGACTCGGTTACGTGAAGCGTATGTCACCGGAGAACTTCAAGCAGCAGAACCGTGGCGGTAAGGGGATCAAGGGCATGCAGACCATCAATGATGACATCATCGAGGATCTGTTCATGGCGACGAATCACCACTACATCATGTTCTTTACAAACACCGGACGCTGCTTCCGCATCAAGGCGTATAATATCCCGGAGGCATCCCGTACCTCCCGTGGTACGGCACTCGTGAATCTCCTGCAGCTTGGATCAGATGAGCATGTCACCGCCAGCTTTGCGCTGACGGATGATTATCCATCATCCGATCAGTATCTCCTGCTTGCGACGAAGAACGGTATGGTGAAGAAGACCCCGATTGCGGATTATGCGAACATCCGTAAGACCGGTCTCATCGCGATGACGCTGCGGGACGATGACCAGCTCATCGAAGCGAAGCTGATCGATGCAGGTGAAGATGTCATGATCGGTACCCGGAATGGTATGGCGATCCGCTTTAACGAGTCGGATGTTCGGGTGACCGGTCGAAGCTCGATGGGTGTACGCGGTATCAGCCTCGATGCAGATGATGAGGTCATCGGCATGCAGAAGCTCAGCCAGGGTGACTATGTGCTGGTCGTATCTGAAAAGGGTATGGGCAAGCTGACCCATGCCGATGAGTTCAAGGCTCAAAAACGTGGAGGTAAGGGTCTGCACTGCTATCGCATCACAGAAAAGACCGGTAAGCTCGTCGGCTTCAAGCTGACCTCGAAGGAACGCGAGATCATGCTGATCACGAATGAAGGTGTTATCATCCGTATGTCGCTGAAGGACGCGAAGGATATCGGGCGTAATACCTCCGGTGTGAAGTTCATGAACATCGATCCAGATTCCGATACCGTGATCGCATCGATCGCGAAGGTACGTGAATCGACGACCGAGGCCTATGAGGCAGAGCTCGCGGAGACCGAAGCGGTTCCAGAGGATACGGAAGACGCTGGAGAGGATAACTGAAGCCATCTTACCAGAGGGAGCATATCTATATGATGTGCTCCCTCTCTTCTATCTCTACAAGCTCTCGTTCAGGCAGGATGACAGCCGCAAAATGGCGAATTTCCGTCGAAAATAAAGGTAAAAAGCGGGTTGACATCATGTAAATTTATTGGTAATATAGCTAGGCATCCTTAAAAGGGTGCTTTTATTAACCATTTTCCCGGTTTGAGATGATTCATCTCCCTTGGCAGGGATCGAGGTTAATTTGGAGTAGTACTCAAGAGGCCGAAGAGGCGCCCCTGCTAAGGGTGTAGGTCGGATAAAACCGGCGCGAGGGTTCAAATCCCTCCTACTCCGCTGAGAATTTTCTTCTGGCAGAAAAATATCTGAAAGATATGAAAATTCTTGTTGACAGAGATAACACTCTATGATAAAATGTTTTCTCGTCACCAGAAAACAGAGATTCGGATGAAGCGCTTCGCTTTCAGATGAATCTAAAATTTCTGAAAAAGTGCTTGACAAGCAAGAGATGGTTTGATAGAATATGCAAGCTGTCGCAAAGAGAGCACAACGAACCTTGAAAATCAAAGATCGATTAATACACAGACCCTGAAGATTCTAAAGAATTTTCAGAGACCAGCAATGGTCAAGCGATCAAGAGATCGCGCGAAT
>NZ_JBQHVY010000014.1:0-75501 GCF_052064255.1 Oribacterium sp. HCP3S3_B9 | reverse complement strand
TCCACCACTGTGAATGCCAGTGGGAAGACTGAGACTAAAATACTCTCGTTTTCCATGATTATGGCATTTTCAAAAGTATCAAACTAGCCGCACTGACACTGAGCGCTTACGCAACATATAATTTGTTTAGAGTTGAAGTTTTTATCTTTTTAGGGTTAAACTTTTCGCTATCAAGGTTATCCAGTCCATCAGTCAGAATCACGCAGGCTGAATCGACGGTGTCTCCTTTAGAGTACGACCAATTAAGTGCCCGAAATGAATAGTTCGCTGCTTCTTGGAAAACCAATTTCGTAATCTGGTTATTGTTTAGAACAGATACAGCATCATCGACCCATATCACAGAACCCGTATGATCTCCGCTTGATGTAATCTCAATCCCCAGTTTCTGGCTGACATAGTTACATACATCCGTCGAACACCGACGAGATTTTGCAAGTGTCGATGTATCTACAGTAAACCCTTCCTTGATGATACTTGCGACAAAATCATCATAGCTAACTTCGCCCTTATTGTTCTTAAATGGCTTGCCCGAATTATTCGTGGCCGAAACGGAATGTTGATGATAATCGCCTACAAGAACAACATCCTCAAGCTGTTTTGCCAAAGCCATAATTAACTCATAATCATGCTCTCGAAAATCCTGGAACTCATCAATCAGCACACAATCATAAAACATATTGAGACGTGCTGCTACTCTTTTAATAAGAGATTCTCGATTCTTCTTTACTTGTAAAACCAGTTCGGACAGGGTTGCACAGTAATATTGTCCCCTCATGGTGACATAGTGTGCAAGCCTATCTTTTTTCTTATAAAGCGGATTAGCAACAGGCTTTCCATTGCTATTCTTTATTGTTTGTGGTGGAGGATCCAGTGTACAGATTCCACGACTAACAAACTTTGGACAACCGAAGTGTTCAGCTATGCTCGGTTCATACGGTAATACCATCTGATGATAGACGAACGAATCAAAAGTAGATACCGTCGTTAATTCAGGCACACCCCCATGTGCATCACATAGTTCTTTTTGGATATTGTAAATATTCTCGTGGGTAAAAGCCAGTATCAAATTACGCTTTGTCGGGTCTATCTCATGGCAGATATGATAGGTTTTCCCCGCACCGGCTACTGCCAAGATTACTCTCTTAGCCATCCAATCGCATCCTTTACGTACTGCGGAACAGCAAATGTTTTGCCAGAAGTAAGCATTTGATATGCCACATCAACTTTGTGGTTTAACATCTTACCTAACACAGCACCGTAATCCTTGTCATGGAACTTATAAGCTGCTCCTGCCTGAACATCAATCATCCCATCCAAGATATCTTTATTCGCTTTGTAAATACAGGCTTCCCAAGTCCATTCATCTACTGTCTCACCCATAAAAATGTGCTGTAGATCGTTAGCTTGATTAAAGAACGTCGCGTCTGCTATTCTCTCACTTTTCTCGTCATTATCTGTAACAACAGCAATTTTCTTATCCGTTGCTTTTGCAATTTCGAGATAACGCTTATAAGAAATACCATTGCAAGAAATCACAGAAATACCATCTTCCTCGATGGTGTGATTTGTGATTTGCTTGTAGAACAATGGAAGAAGGAGAGCCTCTGTCGCACCCTCAACCAGAATCACTTTTTTTGATAACAGCAACTGCAAGAAAGCGTTGTCATCTGCTCGAACGAAGAACTCAGCCACATCAGACTTAACCCCATTAAGGCTTTTAACTCCATCTTTGGTAATCCATAGAACATTGTTCAAATTCAATCGGCTGGCAATCATGTTGTTATGAGTTGCCACGATAATCTGCGAATTTTCCTGCTGATCTGAGATCTGCTGGAGCATTTTTCTCAGAGTCGAAAAGCTAAGATGATTCTCCGGTTCTTCCATCAAGATAACATCCAATCCATTCGCTCTATTCAATGCAATCTGTGTCTTAATAAGACTCTCCATGCCACTACCACGATTCTCAAGAGCGATGGAGTCTTCATAAATAGACAGTACCGTTTCCAGAACAACCTTCTTACTGTCTACACCAAACTTCTGATTTTCACTAAGTGCAGGCAAATCAAGGTTATCAAATGCTTCAATCAGCTTATCTCTAAACTCGTTCTTAACCCTTGCTTTCGTCGCATCATCATATCTGCTCGCAAACAAAGTCCTGTTGAAGTAGTTAAACGACGGAGCCGATGCGCTGCTTGTTGTGTCAATTGCTAAAAAGTTAAGTGGTCTTTTGATCGTCTGATATGGGCGATTAGCAAAGGTTGTCCAATTCAGTGTATAATATTCATACGGAATCTTACCCTCCTTAATGGATTGTTCCATGCCGGTGCCAAGTTCCTCATCATACTTGCATTCGAATCGAATGCCGAATTTCTCAGCCTGCTGCTTTTTCTGCCCATAAGCTTCTCCATAAAAGTAAGAAGCGTTTTTTTGCTGAGGATCAAGTGTCAGTTCTACCTCGATATAGATTCGAGGCAGCGTCCTAACGCTCGGTTCGGCCTTAAATGCAGCTACCATCTGCGTATTGAACAGGTCACGCAATATTGATTTGTCAGCATTACGATACTGCTGATTCAACACAGTTTTAATTGCATCTAAAATAGTGCTTTTGCCAGCTTCATTCTCGCCAACAAGAATATTCATGTGTTCATTAAGCTCCACATCCAAGGAGGTAAATTTCTTAAATCCCTTTATGTACAGCGATTTTATATAGTTCAAGTGAAGTCCCCCCTGATTTATTATCTTTAAGAATTCTACACGAGCCTTCCCGAAAGATAGCTTATTGCAATTTTTTATAGTTTGTACAACATTACCAAGTCCCAGAAGTCGTACTTCTCCCGACTCGACTGATCGATGGAAAGGCCTTCGAGTAACCAACGGAACTCCCTTTTCATAAGGTTGCGAACTTTAGATGCATGGCGCGGCCACTGAAATCGAATGCACCCGAACCTCTCTGTCGATCGGGTGCTCCAATATATTTATCAGAACAACCTCCTGCTTGCTGACCCATTATACGCTTCGCAGTATATCTCAGCCCTCAAAAAGGTCTATCAGAACTTTTAATAATTTAATTCTGATTTTTGATATTGGTTTGCGTTTTACATCATCTTTTTTTATATCCATCAGCAAACCATTCAATAGTTTAGTTTCTTTCGTATTTAAATTATAGTCCTTTAATAAGCCACATTCTATAATTAAAGTATTCATCATAGCTCTGTAACTTTTTATTGCTTTTATTTCAAAGTAATCTCCATAAGTTTTACCAAAATACTTTTTATAGAAGTTATAACCAATCGCACTTTCAATCGCTCTTGTTGCACTAGAACTGCCTTGCCAAATCCCCTTAGAATGAATTCTATAAACAGACAATACATCCTTCATCACATACATTTTGCCTAGTTCAAGATGTATTATTCTTCTAAAATCTTCGCCTCTTAATGCACAATTTTCAAATGTGTTCACTGCATCTTTATAACATTGTGGCAGTCCATTGACAAAAATAGAATTTCTAATCAATAATGCCGATGTATGCACAAAAGGTATTTCGTCTCTTAATAGTGAGCAAAACGAATAGCTAGTATTAGTTTTTTCCCTTTTAATTACGTATCCAGACAACTTATCATTCACTAAATACTGAGTATTTCCACCGCAAAGCATGTATTCCCTATGGGTATCAAGATAATCAACCTGTTTTTGCAGATGATCTTCTCCTAGCCAATAGTCATCTCCATCCAAAAAAGAAAAATACTCACTTTGTAACCCATCAAAAACTCGATTTGAGTTTGCGAGTGATCCTTCATTTTTTTTATTTAACATTAATTCAATCTTTTCTGGATATTTACTGCGATATTCTTTTAATATTCGAATTGTATTATCTGTCGAACAATCATCCGCAACTATTATTTTATAGGAGAAATTAGTCTTTTGCATAAGAACACTGTCAAGTGCTTGTGCAATATATTTTTCAAGATTATATGTAGTTATAACTACCGCAACTTTATTCATGTTTTTTTCCTACTTCTCTATATATTGCCTTCCTTAATAAATTTAATAAATAATCCAGCTCATCGCTTTTAATGAATAGCGGGATCGAGCACACTATAGCTATAATCACAGAAATAATACCTTTAACCAAGAATTCAATATATAGATTACTAATTATACAATGTTTGAAAATTATATGCTGTAAGAGTAACATTACAAAGTATGACACACTAATTCTAACCCACATGGATAAATAGCTAACAGAACTTGTTTTAAACTTCTCACCAAAAATCAATATCGTTTTTAACACCAATTGAGTAACCTGTGTACATACTGTTCCTAAAAAGATACCGCTTATTCCTATTTTTTTTCCTAAAACAATAGATACTATAAGATTTATAGTACTTCCAACTATAGCTATATTCTTATCTTTTCTAAAAAGTCCAGATACTTCTAGAAATTGCCATAAAGGATCACAGCAAATTTCTATAAACAAATTAAGTATTGCTATATTAATTATCATATCCGGCATTATGAACGCATCACCAATCCATATTTTGATAAATGGTTTTAATACAGCCACAGAACCTGAAGACATGATCATTGCAAACACAAAAAATACATATGTTAATCGCCTTAATACTTCAATACAATGCTCAGTTTCAGCTGTTACATTTAAATTTCCTATGCTTGCCGCCAGCCCATTTATCAATTGTTGCCTTATAGTTCTTATAACACTAAATATCATAGAATAATTACTATACAGGCCGACTTGCCTAGTACTAACCAATACAGATATTAAAATATTATCTGTAGAACTAGTAAAGACGCTTGAAACTCGCTTTATAAATATATTCTTAATGTTCGCAAATATTTCTCTTCTTTCCGATATATCAAGTTTTTCTTTATAATCCAAATACTGATACCGATTATCAACAATTTTAGAAAGTATAGTATTGGTTATTATTCCTTGCACTATTAAAAGCATTAAATAGGTCACATAGTTTCTAAAAAGTAATAGAAATAACACTATAATTATAGTAGTCACCAATTTCACAATTGCCGTAATCACAGAAACAACATATTGCTTTTGGTCTGCATTTAATAGTGAAGTTTTATAAGCAAATATATAACTACTTGAAGTTTTGACAACAAAGAGAAAAAAAATCAGCCTAATATATGACAAAGAGAACTCAACATCGGTAATCAAAACATGCACCCATGGAATCACACATATACCTATCGCAAGTGTAACAATAGCGATTGTATTGTACGCTGTTCGATACAAAGTCATAAGCTGATTTATTTTTCTATAATTATTTTCACTAATTGGTTTGTATAAACTATAAATAATAGCCATACCAACCCCTAATTCAGCAAGTGATATAACCGTAATTACTTCGGTAAACAATCCGTTAAGACCTAACACCTCCGTGCCCAGTGTTTTAACCAAAACAGTTCTACTTACAAACGATACCAAAGTATTTATTATTGTCGCTATTATTCCATAAGATATGTTCTTGAGGCTATTTTCAGTTCTTGAACCACTACTCATATAATTATATAATCCAATCCTATAGTTTTATTTTCCACATCTCATACACATTCGTACGACCGCCAAATCCTTCTTTTTGTGAAATCAAGCCTTCATTTAATACTTTTCCTGCACTTTCAGTAGAGATTCCAAAATCGAGCCATTTTTTGCCAGCTCTGTAAGTCTCAATTACGTGATTTATAGTCAAATCCAGTGCGCCTATTCGTCTCGCTTCTTCGTTTGCTGCCATATACTGTGTATGAATCACTTGACCATATTCAAATACTATGGTTCCTGCAATAATATTCTCCTCTTTTAATACTCCATATAAATGTATATTGTCAGGGAAAGCGTCATGAAGCAAGTTCATCTCATCCCCAGTATGAACAGCATGTGTATTATGATGTTCAGATAAAACTTCATTCTCCAAGGCAATAAAGTCCTCATAAGATTTATGATCTTTTAGCTCTTTTACTACGCAGCCTTCTCGTTTTGCTCTGGATATTTGTGCTTTACGTCCTTTAGGCATTTTCAATGGCGCTTCTAAGTTTATAACTGTCGCAGCTTCAACTTTCACCAAAGTAGCACCTTTTATAAAAAGTGCATAACGATCCTCTTCCGAAGGTTGTTCATGATAAATATGCGGTATCACTTTATAATTAATCTCATGAAATCCTTTTTCTTTTGCATATATAATTAACTGTTCAACACAAACATCCATAATATGCTGCTTCATTTTTGAATTGGTAATAAATCCCCCATACGTTAATCCACCATGCGAAGTTAATACGCCTTCCTTTTCACTCATTGGTAAGAGCGCCACAAGTTCATCATCCAGATAAAACATCAATGAATGATCCTGGAAGCGGTCTTCATGATAATCCATATAATTACGGTCAAACATAAATAAAGGATTTTTTGCCGTTTTATTAAATAGATTCCAAATAACCTTATCGCTCTCTGTATACCTTCTAATAGAAATCATTTTATCCTCTAATAATCATCAGCAAATATTGGTCAAGCATCAAACTTATTAATTAACTCAATCACATAATTCACTTGTTCATCTGAAATACCATAAAACATCGGCAAGCTTAATTCTGTAGCACTGATTTCTTCAGCGATAGGTAATTCACCTTTTTGTATTCCTAAATCTTCATAACACTTTTGAAGATGCATTGGAATTGGGTAATGCTTATTAGTTCCAACCCCATTGTCATTTAAATACTTTTCCAATTCATCACGGCGCTTGCAACGAATCGCAAAAATATGCCATACCGGATCAGCCTCCGGAATGACATATGGTAAAACAACATTCTTATTGTGTATACCCTCTAAATACATCTGTGCGATGCGACGTCGTTCATTATTCATCATGTCAAGATGTGGCAACTTTGCAGCAAGGAATGCCGCCTGCATCTCATCCAGCCTAGAATTATTCCCCTGGTAAATGTGGTGATACTTATAATCTGATCCATAATTCCCCAAAGCTCGGATTTTATCTGCCAGTTCCTTACTATTAGTAATCGATGCTCCAGCGTCGCCAAGTGCCCCCAGATTTTTTCCAGGATAGAAACTAAAACCTGCTGCATCTCCAAAAGATCCAATACGTTTTCCTTTATATGTGGCACCATGTGCCTGCGCACAATCTTCCACAACATATAAATGATTCTTTCGCGCTATCTCCATAATTGGATCCATATCACACGGCTGACCATAAAGATGTACTGGCATAATAGCCTTTGTTTTCTCTGTAATCTTCCCCTCAATTTTTAATGGGTCAATGTTAAACGTACGAATATCAGGTTCCACAAAAACAGGCGTTGCTCCAGTATAAGTTACTGCTAACGCCGTTGCTATAAAAGTATTAGATGGAACAATAACCTCGTCTCCTTCATGAATATCAAGCGCCTTTAATGCCAGCATTAAAGCGTCTAGTCCATTTCCTGTACCCACACAGTAATTTACATTGCAATAGTCTGCAAATGCTTTTTCAAACGAATCGTCTTCTCTTCCTTCAATATACCAGCTTCGCTCGTACACTCGGTTAAAAGCGCCCCGTAGCTCTTTATCCAGCTCATGCTCCATTGGTAAAAAACTCACAAATGGTACCTTCATTATTTATTCTCCTCTTCAGCTCCAGTTGTATCATCACAGTTTTTAACAAATTTCAAAAACTCATCGTAGTCACGTATGTAGTCTGACTCATCATACAACTCAGAAGCTAATACCAACAATACAGCATCTGGTGAAAAATCAAACATCTCTCGCCACATATTATTAGCAACATATAGGCCTTCATACGGTTTCTCAAGAGGGACTACCTTTTTTTCTCTTCCATTATCCAGCAAAATTTTACAGCTGCCATGAATGCAAACCAAAATCTGTTGTAAGCATTTATGTGCATGAAATCCACGAGTAACCCCTTCAGCTGTATCATACATATAATAAACGCGCTTAATTCTGAACGGTATATCCTTAAACTCTTCTAGAGCAACCAACTGACCTCGATTATCGCCATGAGGCTGGAAAACGTATTTTATAACTTGCATTTGTAGTCCTCCGCATGTAGGCAACTAACTGTTTTTCTCTTTTTGAACTTTCTAAATAGCATATTTTTAAGTTTTCCTTGTATACAGTACTTCAATATAGGAATTTGCTTTCGTTTATATGCATTAATTATCCGTTTTTGAAATGGAGTCAATTCAATAAGAGGGGTACTAAGTAGAATTTCATTTGTAGCGTTCCAATCTCGCTTTAATCTTCTAGCCCATTCTAAATTACCCGACGTGGATATACCACTCCCATATTCATACAGCATTGTAATCTTTGGATAATATCCCGATTTAATGCCATCAAACATCATAAGACGCCACATATTATCTTCTGCATACTTTACTTTATTAATAATTCTTTTACAATAATCGTATGCCAATTGAGTCTTGCAAATCATTGTTGCGCCCAAAGCAATGTCATCTAAAGCAACATAGTTCCATCTACATTGTTCAAAATCCAAATTGATATATGGAGACATGTCATTAGGAAAAGCTTGACAACTCAGTATTTCATTCTTATCACCAACTTTTTTGTAATAAGCAGCTTCAGAAAACGTCCAGGCAAATTCTCGCGCTTTTAAAAAGGCTATCCAATCACTCAAAGTACTTTTATCTGCCAGCATGTCCCCTGGGCTGATGTCTTTAATATATTCTCCAGCTGCAACCTGTAATCCCGAAAACAAATTACATACCGTCCCTCTGTTTTGCTTATTAAAAACCAGGTGATACTCTTCTATATCATGCCGAGTCAAATACTCTTCAATCTTGTCTTTATAATTATTTGTAGATCCATCATCTGCAATTATAAGCTCATATGATATTCCTTCTTGCATTATTACAGAGTCCAAAGTTGCCTCAAGTTTTTCCCACACTGCATTATAAGTCAGTACTATAATTGATACGTCAAACATTCTACTCATTATCACTTTTTCCATACTCAATAATTCCACATAATTTGTCATTTATAGCGTAAGCGCTCAGTGTTTGCAGAATACGCTAACTGGCTATAGGAATATCTTCAGACTTCCACATTCATCGTTTTGTTAAAATCACACTCACAAAATATAAAGTTTGTGCTGATTCGTTTTAAATTTCCCTCTACCTTTCCTTAACGTATGTCTAATTCACTTTTTTTGGCATCCATTCTAATTGTTTTTTATCTTTTAGCTTTCTATACAAATCACCAATATGCTTTCTTATTTCATCATTACTCAATTTACTATAGTCAATCTTAATTAATTCATTAATAAGTTCCGGCTCAAATCTATATTTAATAATCTTAGCAGGGACTCCACCGACTATTGCATATGGAGGCACGTTTTTTGTAACCACTGCTCCAGCAGCGATTACTGCACCTTGACCAACATGAACCCCTGATAAAATAATTGCACCCTGGCCGATCCAAACATCGTCATCTATTATAATGTCGCCTTTTGAAGTAGCATCTATATCTGTTTTTAAAATATTACTTTTAAAAGGATATGTTGATATTTTATCTAGATCATGATCCGCTCCCAAAAGAAATCTTACTTCTCCTGCTATTGAGCAATAGTTCCCGATATACAAATCGTTGTCCGTGTTTGGGGCGGAAACATAAATATCACCATATGTATAATTACCAATATGAATCTTGTTCATATCACCGTAGACTTGATTATATATTGTAAAATTATTTTTATTGATCCTTCTCCATTTTCTCTTTAAGAAATATCGTTTAATATAATAAATCATCTTCATCTTCTCTTCAAAGCATTGGCGATGCTATAAATGACTATTTTCATAACATAATCTATATTATTAAGTAATTCAGCTATGTAAAGCATTATACCTTGCAAATCCGAATAATACTTAATGTAAATCATTTTAGATTCGTGGAAACATTTTCTATCAAATAATTTTTTCTTATAGTTAAGCAAACTTTTATCTTTAGTTGTATGATTATGCACAACATATTCGTCAAGTAGCATTACTTCCTTTTTGTTAATCCTTTTAATCTTTTCTCCCAAGATGCTCTCTTCAAAATATAAAAATGTTCTTTCATCAAAATAATTGACCGATTCTAAATCCTTTATTTTAGCCATAAAAAAGCATCCTGGAATCGCATCTACCTCAGCAAGATTATTCTTGACTTTTACCTCGACATAAGCATTATTAATTTCTTTTAATAATACTTTACCTAAAAAAGTCCCCGCCCATATAAGCTGTTTTTTCTCTGGAAGTTTCCATCCAAAATCTTTAAATCCTCTCCATTCATCATTAAAAATAATTTGACATGAAGCAATAGCATATTGTATGTCATTATCCAAGACTTCTTTTAACCTATAGACTGTTTTTTCATAAGGTATAATAATGTCGGGATTCAGCAATAAAACATATTTTATCTCTGGCCACTTATTTCTGATATATTGAAATCCTCTATTATTTCCAGCAGCATATCCCACGTTATCAGAATTTGATAACACAACTACATTTTTTTGGTTTTCTAAAGTTTTATTAATATGTTTCAAAGACTCATCTGTCGAACAGTTATCTACAATCAATATCTTCAAATTTTCAAATTGTCTCAGCAAATTACCGACGCAAGATATTGTCAAATGAGCAGAATTATAGTTCAATATCAATGCTACTATATCTTGTATTTCTGTTTTCACGCATTCTCCCTTCTGATTATTCTATATAAAAAATTAATTTTAAGAATTAATTTCACATTTAGAAAGTAGATACTTCCGATTTCTCAAAAGCAAAAATGTCAGTGCCATTTGCGGATAAAACAGATACATCTCATTATAGAAATCCATCATAACTGTAATAAGTATTGCCGCCAAAAAACAATTTGCCATAACTGATATTCTATCTTTATTTTTCTTGTTCCTAGTTAATTTAAAGAAAAACATCCCCATAGAGCTAACTGCAAGTAATCCGCCATGATACAATAAGTCCATAAAATAATTATGTGGATGATCTATGAGTAATTTCTCACTGGAAAACAGTTTATCTTCAATACCACATCCCCACAATGGAGATTTAGCAATATAATAGAACTCCGTGTCAAAAAAAATCAATCTTGCTTTTATACTATAATATTTTCCTACTTGTTTAAGGTAATTCCAAATATTTTCAAAACCTGAGTTTAATTTTATCAGCAATAAGAACATCGCTATGATGCATAAAATAATCACTTTGGAATTCAACCACTTAAACTGCTTTTTTCCATAAATAACACCAATGTATATTACAATTATGAAAATCATCATAACATAAGTTGTTTTAGCACCAACATACAAAAATGCAGCGCAAAAAATAGCTAACGCAAATAAAGTAATTTTATATGTACGTTTTTTATTCACATACATTGCATAGATCACGAGAAAAAACATCGATGAAATAAACAACAAGCCTGATGTATTATCAAAGCCCCATAAATAGTTAGACTTTTCAGTATATGTATCACCAACTATTTGATACATACCATTTGGATAATATATAAACATTGATAATGATGTAAGAACCGCCATAAATATGGTTGGATAAGTAAAATTTCTTACCGCTAAATACTCATTTTCATTGTAAAGCCATACCAAATACACTACTAAAGACACGTTAGACATTAATTGAACAACTGCACTTTTTATATCAGCCTGATTAATAATTGTTGAAATAAAATATATGACCTGTATTAAAATCAAATAAAAAATGGGCAAATTGTTTTTCTTTTCTTTCCGTTTACAACAGCAACAAAAAATAACGCCGGCAGAAATGACTTTCCACAAATTAAAAAAGCTATTAAACGCTCCGGTAATTTCAGAAGCAGGTTTAATATATGGAAGAATAATCAAAAATGCTCCTAATTTTGATTTTATAAAGCTGGACAAAGACATCACGACGTACTCTCCATATATATATTTTCAATCTGTTTCGCAGAATCAGCCACATCATATCCTGCCATTTTCAGTTCACTATAAGTACTCTTTCGTTTACTATCTTGTACGTCATAGATTTTTTCGGCCCATTTTCTCGGTCCGTCTGACAGATTCATTTTTATATATACGCTTGATGCATTTAATTCGCCTGGAAGGTGTGATGCACAAATAGTAGGTAAACCATTTGCTTGAGCCTCTATAGCAGAAATTCCTAACCCTTCAAATTGTGAAGGAAATACAAATACATCCGCCGCACACAATAATTCATTTATGTCTTTTCGATTTTTCAAAAAAATAACTTTATTCGACAGTTTTTTTTCTAAAATCATCGTTTTAATCTTGTTCTCATTTCTACCCGCACCACCAATCAACAACAAAATAGCATTATTCTCTAGTTTTAAATATTCTTCAAATATCGAGATGATAAATTCATGATTTTTCTCTTTTGAAAATCGACCAACATGACACAATACTTTTTTATCTACAATATTCAATTCTTTTCTTTTTTCTGATCGCACTTCTTCGTCAAATGAAAATTTATGCAAATCTATTCCATTTTTAATAATCTGAAATTTATTACTATTAATAACTGTTTTAGGAAATTTATAGTTTCCTGCATCATATGAACACGCCAAATAGTATGATGCGTTCTTTTCGATATATTTATCTGAAATAAATTTCGCCACCTCATGTGAAATTGTTTCATATCCTGTAGCATGAGAATGGACAATAACTTTCTTTATTCCTTTTTTATGGGCTATATACGATACCATTAATAAGGTTAATACGCTCCCGGAATGAATATGAACTACGTCATAATGTGTTTGCATGGCTTCTATTGCCGCAAATAGTATATGTAGCTTTCTGAATTTCGAATCAAATTTTTTATTACACGCAAATACACAGTCTCTGCGTTCTTTTGTCAAAGATATAAGTTCTTTATTATCCGCATGAAATGGTGTAAAAAAGCAGAAACTGTTGGCATGTGAAAAATTATTATATATATTCACAACAAATGATTCTTGTCCACCATAACTTATTGGCTCACCAAAAAACTCCAGAATTTTCATGATTTTTGTTCCTTTTCAGTTTCTATTACGGGTTTAAATTTTATCCCATCAAAAAAAGATTTCCAAATCAAAATGATTTTTTTTGCCTTACCTTGTGGAGTCTTTAACAATATTTTAAAGCTATGATATACCATTCTGAGCAGCAAATATATCCATCCTTTTATTCCTTCGCGCCTAAAAACAAATACCTCATTTCTATATACAAGTTTATACCGCCATAAGCGGTCATCGGAATCATTTTCGATTCCTACTTTTGCATTACTCTTCATTTCATGAACAACTCTGCTCATAGAAACCGCATAACATGGGTTGTCTTTCGATATTCTTCTCGAATATTCCAAATCATCAGACCAAATAATAAAATCCTTAATTGGAAAACCATATTTCTCAACCATTTCTCTACTGACAAAAAATGAAACAAATGTCGCCATTATGACTGCATTATATTTTTTACCTAAATCAAGATTCTTGTTCAAGATACTTGTTCGTTGAATATTCATATTGCACAAACTTCCATCTTGCCATTCTGCAATGCTTGACAAAAAGCCAAATTCTTTCAATTCATTTTTAGCCACCAGTAATTCTTCTAGAGCGTTATCATACGGCATAGTATCATCATCCATCATCCAAAAGAAATCATATCCTAAAGCAAGAGCTTTTTTCATTCCATAATTAAAGCCGCCTGCTCCGCCCAGGTTACTACCAGTATTAAAATATCTTATAAATTCTTCTTTATTATCAAATAATTCTGCTGTACCATCTGTACTTCCATTATCAATCACCAAAATATCTAATGGAACTGTCTGATTTTGCAACTTTTTAATACATTTCTTTAAAAGCTCTTTTCTATTATATGTAACAACTATAGCGGCAACTTCGTTCATGATATTGTCCTTTAAAAACTGCCTTCATATTTTCGCCCCAAAAACTTGGCTTCTAAAAACGCAGCCCCTTTCTTCCACCAATTAATTCTTTCCATATGGATACACGGTATTTCTTTTATTTCTTCTTTACTGATTTCCCCTGATTGTAGTTTTTTATCAATCCATACATTAAATATAATTTCACTGACTCTGCCATAAAATCTGCCTTGAAACGAACTCAGTTCCTGCTGATTCATTTTCTTTTGTAAATCAAACAGAATACCGAAGAGCCATGAACAATAATCATTTAGAAGACTTCTATCCATAATCATCATATTAAACATATAACCATATGTTTGCTTAAGCACTTTATCATAGTTCTTTATATAATCCGGGTATTTTTCAAGAATTATTTTTCTTGTTTCGTCAAGATGAATGGCATAGTGTGTATGTGCATAATGACTATAAAGAGACTCAATATAATATTTTCTTTTTTGCGGTACAAAAATCTTAATTTTCCCCAAATATGGATTTAATTGATCATATGACAGTACATTTTGGAAACCACTTTTGTTTATTAACGAAAAATGCCTTCTATAATGAACAAGGCCAATATAATCTGCAGTAAGATTTTTCCAAGCCCAATATAAACCTGTCAGCTCACAAAAAGATGGATTTAATATAGATATATTATCTCCAGTATTATCCTTAGCATATCCAAAATCTAATGGCTTCCCATTCGCATCAATTTTACCTTCAGCACCTACTTGCAAAGGCATATACATTGCATCTAATGGCATCTCGTACTTTTTATGCGTGGCAATGATAATTTTCACAGAATATTCGCTTCGCTCACCCACTTTATCCTCATCACCTTCCGGAGTTACCATTCTTCTTATATTATTAAGCCTGCTCATACTTTCTTCTACTCATTTCTTATAAAGCAAATCTTAGATCCACTAATCAGCCCATATCTTTCCCACGACCACAGGCTATTTTTTCTTTAAAGCGTTAAACTCTTCAATCATTATTCATCTCATCTAAAAACAAAGTATTTCCAAAAGCCGCCATAACCACTCAATAAAAGTGTTTCCGAATTATATAATACTTACTCCGATCCTTTTCTTGCAAATACAATTCCAATCGTCTTAATCAATATTTTAAAATCCAGTCCCAAACTCCAGTTATCAATATATTCACAATCCAGCTTTACAACTTCTTCGAAATCTTTGATGTCAGATCGACCGCTCACCTGCCACATGCCTGTAATACCTGGTTTCATCGCAAGACGACGCTTGTGGTAATTTGAGTATTCATTAAACTCATTAACGGTTGGCGGTCGAGTACCAACTAGAGACATATCGCCGAGCAGGACGTTAAAGAACTGTGGAAATTCATCTAGGCTGGTCTTTCGAATGAACTTTCCGACCTTCGTGATGCGCGGGTCATCCTTCATCTTAAACATGAGGCCATTCATTTCGTTCTGCTTCATCAGCTCTGCCTTGCGGGCTTCCGCATCCTGGTACATCGAGCGGAACTTATACATCTTGAACTTTCGGCCATTCTTTCCCACACGTTCCTGTGCGAAGATGATCGGTCCTGGCGAATCCAGCTTGATGATGATACCCAGCGCCACGAAGAGGATGACCGCCACGACGGATCCGATGATACCACCCAGAATATCCATTACTCGTTTCGCAGCTGCATACCGTAACTTCGCCGTCGGCTGTTCGAAAATAATCATCGGAATTTTATCCAAATATGCGAGACGCGATACCGTCTTTGGTACATACTTTTTCGTCTTACGTGTAAGCCTCTTTCCCAGACGCTCGATACTTGGCATGTTGAGATGCACAGCGATGCCCATCTGGATGAAGTTCTCTACGGCTTCGACAATCAGTGGCGCTTCATTATTCGGTACGACGATGAATATTTCATCGATGGCATTGGCGCGAACCCACTCCACAAGCGTTTTTGCATCCGCCACTACCGGAACATGATCGATTTCTTCCAGCACTTCGCGATCAGCCTTCGCTTGTTTCTCAGTCTCCAATAGTTCCTCATTCTCTACTTCTGCCGGTGAATGCTCCCGGTTTTTCTTCTCATCGATCAGCATGATGCCAGCGATACGCCGTGACCAGTCATTCTTCAGCTGATCTGAAACTGAAGCAGCTCTGGCGCGCGTGGTAACGATACCTACAATCGTCGCCGCATTCGTTTTATAAAAGTTTGCGATGATCAGTTGCTGGCCTATATAAAGAAAAACCGTCAGCAACACCAGATGCAGGCTGAGCGTTCCCACGAAGAAATATCGAGATTCTGTGATGTCATTCTTCTGAATCAAAAGTATGGCCGCCCAAACACCTGCGAAAAACAGCGTGCCTTTGGCCGACTTCCAGACGTAAGCCGAGATCGGTGCCCGTTCAAAGGCATACTTTCCATCGTAAAGTGCCAGTGACATCGCAAGTAATTCGGCTACAACTGCCGGAAGAATGGCGAGCTGTAAGATATTACCTGCCATGAACTCATGCGTCAGCTTCGAATAGTTGCGAAGTATCAGAATCGCTATGCTCGTAGACAGCAATACCGTCATGATATATATGGCCGCCGTAATCAGTAATTCCAGTTTTTTACGTTTCATATAAGATGCAAAAGATGAGCAAACAACCTGTCCGTCGTTTGCTCATCGCTTCTCCTTGTGTGTTATAGAACGATGACACCTAAGATGTCTTTCTCCAGCTTACGAAGCATCTGAAGCTCTTTCTTGATGTCCTGTAGACGAGAAACACCCAGCTGTTCAATCAATACGACCTTGTCTGCATCCTGCAGCTTCTGAACAGCCGCCACGTTCTCATTTATATTTCCAGCAGAAACAACTTCTAGACCCGTCACTTGCAGCTTTTCTTTTAATGCAGTAGCTACATCATCAAAATCAGATGCCTTTGCATTTCCAGAGAGAAGAAGCTTTGATGCATTGCTC
The DNA here is from genome assembly GCF_052064255.1 of Oribacterium sp. HCP3S3_B9. Lineage (NCBI taxonomy): Bacteria > Bacillati > Bacillota > Clostridia > Lachnospirales > Lachnospiraceae > Oribacterium > Oribacterium sp. HCP3S3_B9. The sequence goes on along the minus strand of NZ_JBQHVY010000014.1, from coordinate 58,598 downwards.
TTCTTCATTTGTGCCGCAATATTGGCAGCCCCAAGTGCATAAACGCATTCCAGTGATTGCTTATCCTCTGAGATACCATTCATCCGAGTGATCAGCTTATCCATTGAATTCAAACGATTTCTAATCGGAGCGTGATAATCTGCGAGCACCATTAGACCGTAATTATCATTTAAGTAATTACAGGACATTAATGTTCCCGAAACAATATATTGCATGGCATAATATAGCGCCATCAAAAACGCACCAGCCACCGCGCCAAGCAGTGCATACTTTATACTCTCCTTAAGAACCGAACTTTTGGAAGTTCCTGCCGGTGCTGCCGGTTCCTCTAGTTTAGCTAGCTGATCCTTGCAGGTAAACAGCATCTCCTGCATATCCGCAACTCCCTGCATATAGTCCTTCTGTAAAAGATCGATGCTTGTTTGATATATCACATCACTCTCACTGGTTCCGTCGTTGAACACTGTTCCGATCGGTATCAGGCTACCAGCATCTTCACCGATATACGACGAAACCAGTTCCAAATGGTAATAGGTAACAGGTGCAGCCATCGGCGAAGCTGCGTTTTGCAGTTCAGCCCGAACTGCATCTGTAATATCCTGTACCTGTTTTTCGGATTCTCCCACAATCGTAACGCGAAGAATCTTCGCCTGATAGTCTGTCTGCACATACACCAACTCGGACAGTTGCTTCTGGCTCAAGTTCAGCCCATTCTTTTTACTTATATCGCTCAAGATGGTCCCATTCTGTATCAGAGATGCATACGTTCCAAGAACACTATTCATTCGCTGATTAATAACAGGTTGGATACCCTTATCATTTTCCAGAAGTGCATCATCCTTCGTAGCATTCACGATATACGTCAGTGTGCTCTGATAAGCCGCATCTGGATTAAGGTTCATGAGAATCGATTGATCATGATATTCTCCTTTTTTCTGTATCGATTGAGTTAATACTTTAATCTGATCCTGCAAACGTTTTTTATTGATCGTATATTCCTCAAGCTCAGATTCATATGCTTCCTGATTTTCTGATATATCGCCACTTTTCAGCTCACTAAATCCCTTTACCAGCTTAAAACCACCCAGTAATGCACAGAAGCATATAGCACACACTAAAAGTTTACGCCACTGACGAAGGATATAGTACAGCAGATCGCGCAGGCTGATTTCGCTCTCATCCTCTTCGTTGTAACTGATATTCTGATACTGGTCCATGTAGATCTCCTTCATTTCTTCTTATGCAGAGTATTTTATCATAGAATCTTCGAAAAACAGCGTATATCTATGAACTTATAAGAATTTTCCTCATAATCTTAATACTTCATTTCATCACTTCTGGATTTTTAAGCCCACCTTAATATGATCGATCACAAATTTATCTTTTAAAACAAGCAGACTGCATCCGTATATCACGACGCCCGTGATAATCATGCAAGCGGTATAGAGCGGTGATGGTGCGAAATAACTGTTTTCTATGCGCAACACGATCAGCATTACCACCCCTGCACAAATATACTTTGATGAGCGTTGCAGGATTTCCCTGATCGACAGTTCATGTTTCACTAGGTATAGCTGATACACTTCGATGACGGTTTCCGCAAGCACGGATGCGATCGCTGCGCCCATCGACATCAGCGATGGGATGAGCAACGCATTAAAGCATACGTTCACCGCTGCGCCGAGCAGAACCGTTTTGGTATACAGATTCTGGCGATTCGTGGGAATCAGATACTCATTTCCTGTAATCGTATTGATGCCGATGCTGATCAGCAGGAGGGCAAGAATTTTTAAAAGAAGGCTTACTTTTGCATAGTCCGGCCCCAGAAACCATGGAACGAGATTATCTGAAATCCCGATCAGCCCGAAGCTCATCGGGATCGCAACCGCCCATACATATTGATAGGATTTATACAGATACTCTTTTACTTCCTCCAGCTTTTCCTGCGCGAAGCAGCTGCCGATGCGCGGAATCATCACCGTGCTCAGCGAGGTAACGAGCGTCTGCGTAAGTCGCGCAAACTTCATCGCCTCTTCATAGTATCCATTTTCAGCACCGACACCTGAAAACAGGCCGATCATGGTTTTATCGAGAATCGTATAGACCTGAATGGCGATCGTCGGAATAAACAGTGAAAGTACCGTTCTGATATCCGAAAATGGACGGACTTGGGCGAAATCAGGTTTCTGAATAAGTGTAGACAGCCGCATCCACTGCGACATATTTGCTGTAAGCGTTCCTAAGCACAGGATCAGGCAGTAGATCGGCAAATCACTCTCATGATGAACGAACACGAAAATGGAAAGAACGATCAGTATGCGAAAAAATACGTTTTTCCGCATAATCGTGCCAAAATCTTCTATCCCCTGATAGAACCATGAAATATCAAAAATCACCGAGATGATATTGATCGACAGAATGCAAAACAGGAGTTTAAATTCACTAAAGAAAGAGAAAACAAAATATGCGGCGATGGTCACAGCCGAAGTGGCGAAGCGAAGAAAAAAGACATTCCAGAACGCGTCGCTTCTTTTCTCTATGTCTTCCTGAACATAGGATATCTCGCGTTGCGCATAGGTCGTCGTACCAAGATTTGCAACCAGCACGAAATAAGAGGCCACCGAATTCACAAACGAAAACGTGCCGACGCCTTCCGGCTGTAAGGTCCTCGCAACATACGGTGCCGTAACCAGCGGTGTGAGCACCGTAAGAAGCTGAAAGATCATATTCCAGATGTAGTTTTTATGTATACTTTTTTGATGCATGATAATTTTGTACTGCCTGTCCGATCATCAGAAGCAGTGAATTAAAGTAAAGTGTTTGTACCTTATCCTCAAATATCCCATGTATAGCCATTAGGGAAAACATCCATAGCATCACTCTCATACGACGGATACGACAGTAATCCATCGTAAGCACGAGAAGAACCAGCGCGATGATACAAAACACGACGCCATATCTCAACAGCAGATTCACATAAACATTATCCACATAATTATAGTTTCCATTTACCGGATTTCCAGAGTTATCTAATCCAGAACCCACAAACCAAATTTCCTGTCCTAAAAGTTTGATTTCATAATCATGAAGGGCCGCATGTGCTAATGATAAACGGCCCCCAATCATCTGATTCAATTTATCCATCCATGCAATCGAACCATCATAGAACTTCGCTCCCAGATAGCTGAAGAAAGCCACCAGCGGATAAATGATCATCGCGAGACGATCCGTCCATTTCCAGAAAAGCTTCTGGCTTCTTAATATGTTCGGATATATCTTCGTGACCACTATCGCAATCAGAACTGCCAGCGTCAGTCCGCCAGATAGATCCGCCTTGCACCAGCGATAGGTACAGATCGTAAAGAACAGCAGTACCATCATCTGCCAGACTTCTGTTTTTTCTTCTTTCACCGCAAATGTCATGATACCTATATTCAGAAGATAAGCCGGAATCACCAACGGATAAACAAAGCCGAATGCATGACGCAGCGTCTCCTTTTCCGTCCAGGTTGCATAAGAAATAAATCCATGAATAGACGCCTGATAGATGACTGCTATTCCAGCGATGGTATTTAATATAACGATTCGAAAGATCTTTTTATAATCTCTATCCCTGGACGCAAATATCAGAAGATATCCTGCCGCAATGGTCGCCGTTTCGTTTCGATCGACGATATATCCGAACAGAAGCACGATGGCAAGTCCTAAATAGTCCCTCCAGTTATAGCGTCGAATCCAAACGAACAGCATCACTTCTCGCAGCATCAGAACCGCGATCACCATCGCCATACCGAGGAGATAAACACGCGATGGCACAAGTGCCATTGCGGTAGATGACCAGATGATACTCAGTGACCAGTACAGTACAAGCGCCATGTTAAACATCACATCCGCGATCGTATCAATATATTTTTTATGTATATCGGTGTTTATCAGCATCTTCACTCATTTCTATCTCGAACACTATGATCATTTAATTCCGGGGTCTGCTGTGCTCTGTCCATCGGGTACCCCCTCTGTGCTCTCTGGTATGAATATAATCTTTACCGTATAGAAGAGGATTCGTAAATCAAACAGCACAGACCGCTGTGCGATATAGATCAGGTCGAGCTTCAGCTTATCGAGCGGTGTGGTATTGTACTTACCATATACCTGCGCATAGCCGGTAAGACCGGCCTTCACTTGAAGGCGAAGGTCAAACTCTGGAATTTCCTTTTCATACTGCTCCGCAATTTCCGGACGCTCAGGACGTGGCCCAACCATCGCCATATCACTCTTCAGAATATTAAATAGCTGCGGCAGCTCGTCGATGCGAAGTTTCCGAATAACCTTTCCAACCGGTGTGATCCGGTCATCATGCACATTCGAGAGTTGTGCGCCATGTTTTTCCGCATCCATTTTCATACTACGGAATTTTATGATTTCAAACCGTCGACCGCCCTTCGTTAATCTGGTCTGCTTATAAAACACAGGTCCACGATCATATAGCTTGATGCTGATCGCTGTCATCAGCATCACCGGTGATAAAAGGATGATAGCCACCAGTGAAATCACGATATCCGAGCATCGTTTCGTGAAAGGATAGTACCAGGCCACAGGCGTCTTTCGATTTCTAAGGAAAGGCGTATCAAAGGAATGAGAAACCTCATCTCCCAGTATCAGGAGATCACCGATATCCATCGAGATATGGATATCCTTTTGATGCGCATTGCAGTATAAGATGATTCTGTCCTTTACTTCATCCTTTACATCACAAAGATAGGCATCTTTACACTGCTTCAGTGTTTCAAATATCAAAGAAAGCTCTTCCGATTCATGCATAACCCCCACAACCTGATATCTCTGCTTCTTTTCTTTGATTTTTACCAGAAGACGCTTATAATCCTCTGAGCCATAGATAATCACCAGCTTTCGAGGCTCGTCAAAGCGTGCATATAAACGATTAAAGATAAAGGTAATTACAAGAATGAGGAAAAACTGAATAAAAAACGCCAATAAAAAGAGGCGAACACGAATTCTCTGAAAATTATGGAACCAAAAGAAGGCCGCGATGAACAGTACGCCATCGCTGATGCCATACGCCAGCATCTGCGAGAAAGCCAGCTCCTGCAGACGATACAATCCGATCTTATGTGCATCATACATCTTCGCAAAGAAGAAATAGACAATGCAGTATAGTAAGCCTACCAGCAGTAAGGTCTCTGTGCCGAAAAAGCCTTCACTCCATCCGGGTGCGACATTCCAGTACCAGATCGCATCCGCGGTTCCAAATGCAATCACGAGACTCAACGCCACATACAGCATTTTCAATGTCTTCTTCATATTTTCTTTTTGCGTCATGCTCCTATGTCCCCTAAGTTTGAAAATGCTAGAATCAAAAATACATTGTAATAAAAATTAATGGTATAGGTCTCACTTAATCCGCCGATCGCCGCCACGAGCAGTGCCGCAAACAGGCAGAAGCGTTTCTCCTTAAAAGTCTTCCACATAAAACAGGTCGTATATATGATAAAGAAAGCTAATGTGACGACTCCTGTAATAATGAATAATCTCATAAAAGAATTATCCAGATAAAAAGCGCCCGATATGATGTTTTCTCCTCCGGATGTATTCGTAATTTCATAAACCCGCTGACCAAAGGCAGTGATCCCGTACTCCTCTAAAGCACGGCTGTTAAAAAACAGTCGTGCCATAAACGTCTGTAGATATTCCGGAATTTTCACTTGATCCATCGTCTCCAGCAGACGATAGACAGCGATTCCGCCCATCGAAAGAAGCGTCGCCCAGATATAGGCGCCCGAAGCTAAAGCAACCGTGATATAAGAGGTTTTTCTCCATAAACAGCCTGACGCTTTTACCACCTCTACTCGCTTGTTCTCCTGTCTCCATTTCCAGATGTCATAGACCGCACAGAGGAGGATAAATGCGAGAAAACAAATGGTCACGGTTCTTGCATGCGTATATCTATAATCCAGATACACGATTTCCAGAATCAGCGCATATCCTATGAGCGTCTCGCGTTTACGTCGAAGACAACGATACATCATATAGAAATATAGCAGCTTATCCGAAAAATGCGAATAATAGATGAAACCAAAGAAATGTCGCCCGTCGTCTGAAATCCGATATGCGATATAGCCATTCATCGATGCAAGATATGTCACACACAGGACCAGGAGCCCGATAATTAACGATTCTTTCAAAATGATATCCGCAGATTTTCGATCCGTCGCCCCTATCAGAATCGTCAGAATCAGAATCAGCGATGAGCCACCACCGAGCAAAAACTGCAGTATCCCTATGGTCAGAATGAGTATTTTGACAGCATTGATTCTGAGATCACTTTGTAGCGCAAGGCTCAGAGCCCATAACACTAGCATCACTGCCGTTGTCCCCATATAAACCATGTTTCGAATATGAGGAACGTATGTCCACTGCATGAATTCTGTAGTCCCAACCAGGGCACTAAGGAACAGCGCAGCATACACCAGATAGTATGCGAGATTAATCCATTTCTCGTTTTGTCTGATTCTCCCTGTAATCTTAGATATCATTTCCTATCCTTAAAAAGAGCTGTCATCTGCCATATTAGTCAAATGAGTGGTTTCCTCTCAGTTTATTATATAAAGGTGAGCGCAGGATTCTGTCCCATGTATCATTCGTGAAGTGAAGTCGATTCATCAGAACGAAAATACGGTACTTTTTCTTTATAGAAGCAGCGACATCCAGTGCCAGCGCAGCACACTGTTTATACTGCTCCGCAGCTAGTCTACGCCCTTCCTTTCTGTCCGGATCCGACAGAAGCACGATGGAGAAATAGCTCATCAGCAGCGCTACGATCTTCTGTGCGACATAGTCTCTACCGGACGAATCCTCCATCGTACTGTAGCGTTCCTCCATAATCTTCAACACAGTCTCTGTCTGCTTATGGCGCTTTACCTGATTCACTCTGGACACGCTCTGATCGACGTCTCCGATACGATATTCGTAAACAAAGATATCCATCGGCGTGATGCTCTGCGCCAGACAGCACGGAAAAGTCGCAAATACATGATCCTCATAATAGATATGCTCCGGTAAGGATTCGTTATACGCCTGATAGAAATTCGTACGATAAGTGACGCCATGAAACGTAAGGCTTCGATCAAAGGCCTTCCAGTCCTTCAAAACATCACGAAATGTGATTGCCTTTCCAAATTCTTCTGGAAAACACCGCCAGCTTCGTACCTCACCTGTCGATATATTGATCGTGTGGTACAGCGTCAGCACCACTTCACTTTCACACGCCGATAACTGCTTTATAAAAGATGGCAGACTTTCTGTATCCACCCAGTCATCCGCATCAATCACCTTCAGGTACTTGCCTGTTGCCGCAGCACAGCCAGCATTCAGCGCACCACCATGCCCTTTATTCTCCTGATTAATCAGGCGCACAGTGTCCGGATATTTTTCACAGTACGTCGCCGCAATTTCCGGTGTTCTATCCTTCGATCCGTCGTTCACGACGATGATTTCGATCTCCTCCAGCAGCTCCGATTTCAGCATACTGATGAGACATTTATCGAGGTACTTTTCACTATTATATGCAGGTATTACGAATGTCAGAATCTTCATATTTCTTTACCACTACTTTTAACTATACTGCGTCTTCAGTTTTTTCTTCATCGCCGTCACAGCTGCACCATAGAATAGATATCCGCTTCTTCTCAATATGCGAATCGCCGAATTCAGATTCGCATCGTAAATATCTCTATACTCATGCTTCAAATTCTGTTCCAGCATCTTGAACTCACTTTTACGCTTCGCAGCATCCGGCATACTGAGCAGAATCTTTATACGACTCGCATAAAAGCGGGAAATCAGCCGATCGATGTACTTCTTTTTATTCGGCTGCTCGATATCTCTGCAGTGCGCATCATAATAAGCAAAGATCGAAGCCAGCACATGATCATACTGTGTTGCATTTCGCTGCATCTTCGCCGGATCCATGCTCTGGCCCTGACGACCGATCTGATACTGATACAGAAACTCCGGCAGGAAGGCGATCGTCTCGACATACGGCATCGGGTAGAGAATGTACTCCATGTCCACATAGTAGCAGTGCTCATCGATCTGGATTTGATGCTTTCGTAAGATATCTGTACGAATCGTCATATTATGCATCTTTACATAGCACCGATCCGCGATGGATTCGAAGTCATACACCTTATGGTATTCTACGCCTGAAAAAGGTTCTGTGAACTCTGCCTTACGTTCATACGCATCTGGCGACTTCGCTTCATCTGTCAAGCGCCAATAATAATTATTATAGATGACGTCAGGAACGAGCACAGCCTTATCCCGAGCCCGAGCTTTAGCATCCGCTCGATCTTGAACAGCATCAATATCAGCATCCGCATTCGCAGCCGCTGCATCAAACGATGCTATATAGTCCAGCAATCTTTCGAGTGCTTCATGGTCCACCCAGTCGTCCGCATCGACCACCTTAAAGTATTTTCCAGTCGCCGCACGAAGACCTGCGTTAATCCCGGATCCATGACCACCGTTTTCCTTATGTACGACCTTAACGGTATCCGGATACTTTTCATGATACGCATCCGCGATCCGGGCGGTATCATCCGTCGAGCCGTCATTCACGACGATTACCTCCAGTCTTTCCGGCACAGACGGTCGTAGAAAAGACTGAAGGTTAAAATCCAGGTATTTCGATGCATTATAGGATGGCACCACAATGGTCAGTAATTTATCATTTTCGCAGCACTGCATACGCTTTCTCTCTCAATTTCTCGGGCATCACGGTCATCCCAAAGGTCAGGACACACGCCACGATGTATTCTTTCGTATTCAAATAGCCGATTTGATGCTGTTCCTTTCGAAGCTGCAGATAGCGTTTAAAATACGCCCATCCCCCTCTTCTACTCGCGAAGCGGTCACCGATTCTAGCCTTCACCAGAACTTCCGGGATGTTTGCAATCTGATAGTCATTCGCAAGGAGACGGCTCCACAAATCATAGTCCTCGAGTCCAGGGAAGTGGCGGTAGCCACCGACTGCCTCGATCGCAGACTTGCGGAACATCACCGTCATATGGTTAAGCGGATTTCGTTTCTTACCATATCGGTACAGATCCTGTGGCGATGTCGGCATATGTTTTTCACGAAGGATCATATCTTCTCCCGTAAATTCCGCAATATCACCACCGCAAGCTGCAATTTCCTGATGTTCCATCATAAACTGATATTGTTTCTCCAGACGATCGGGCATCATAATATCATCCGTATCCATCCGGGCAACCAGTTCATGTTTGCAGACTTTCATTCCAGCTTCGAGCGCTCTTCCAAGTTGAACATTTTGTTTCAGTTTTACTATACGAAGATCAGGGTATTGAGAAATTACTTCTTCCAGAGCAGACGGAATTTCTCCATCCTGCACCAGCACGATTTCATCCACTTTCAGCGTCTGAGCATATACGCTGTCTAGTGCAGACTTTAGATATCCAGCTCTTTCCTTTTTATATATACTCATCAAAACAGAAATCATAATTTACAACAAATTTTATTCTAATTCATTTAATTAACGATATAATCTTATCATATTATGATCTAAATAACCATTCACCGTAACTATTATCGCTCTCATGCCAAGCACATTTAGTTAAAATCCGACTAATACTGCAATATATATCCGATTATAAAAAGACCCTTCTTAGTTTTCTAAGAACGGCCTTTTATTGTTAATATAATAATCACTTAATTATTAGCTGCAGTTTCTGACTCCTGCATCTGAGTAAGAGCTTCTTTTACAGCATCTCCATCCATACTTGGATCAAAAGGAATTTCACCACCCGCAGGTATTGTGTCTTCAAAAATCACCGTATCACCACTCGTTACTTTATACGTATAACTATAAATATCAAAAACAGAACCAAATTGTGTATTATCCGACTTCTTCAAGCGGAAGTCCTGAATATAAGCGTTATCCGCGATTTTCTTCGTCACTTCGCTCATCAGAATTTCCACGGCATCCCCTAAAACATTAGGCTGTATGTCTACGTTCACCTGTATATTTTTATTATCATTATCGCCATCCAGTTCTACTGATTTGATAAAAGGGAAAATATCTTTTTTCAGAGACAGCGAATCAATAAGATCATTATTCAACTGAATAAAGTCAATATCGTAAGGTGCATCTGCAGGAGCAGTCGTCATAACCGGCTCTGCAGTAGGTGCCTCATAGGAAGGCTTACAAGCAGATATATTTATCGCTGTAAGAATCATAAGTCCCATCAAAATCATCTTATGCATTAATCTCATATCTTTATCTCCCAAGTTCTTTCTGTATCATATTAGTCATTCAATCGTACTCTATAATGCAACGAAGAATCATGACTGTTGCTAATCATAGCATTAATCACTCATAATGCATAGTGAAGTTTATAAATCAAATTCCTTAAGAATTTGTACATTTATGCATAAAAAAAGCTTGGGGATCTCTCCCCAAGCTTTTTTAAGATTACATCCAAGAAGGAAAATTACTTCTTCCAAGCATCAGTATTCTTGATGCTGTCATAAGTATTCTTATCAGCAACCTTCTTTACCTCACCGCTTGCATCGGTTCTGTAGTACATATCGTTCTCGTCCTTAACAGTCTTGTTCTTCACAAGAGTACCCTGCTTATTAACGAGGATATCACCCTGAGCGATATCAGTTGTTGCGATTCTTACACCAGTAAGGTCATACTCATACTTACCAGTTGTTGCATTGGTAGTTACAGTAACGTTTCTAAGACCTGCATAGTTGTTGTCATCATCGTTAGTTGGCTTTAATACAAGACCGGAAACAGTGAACTTGTTGATCTTGGAGTTGAATCCAGTCTTACCCTCACCGCTCTTAGTCTCGAAATAGAACTGGTAAGTATCATCAGAGAACTCGATGTTCTGGTAACCAGTCTTCATAGCGCCATCCTTTGCAGAATCGCCGGAGAAGTAGTAAACCTTATCGCTAGATCCAAATGACTTACCGTCATCGTTATTGCCTGCGATCCACTGATCTCTTGTCCAGTCATCGCCACCGCCGATACCAACGATCTCAGAACCAGTATCCTTTACGAAGTCAGCCTTCATACGGCCATATCTATCGAAAGCATACTTCTTGCCATTGATCTTCTTGATCTCATTTACAGCAAGTGTGCCACTCTTGTTGAAGTAGAACCATCTGTACTCATCGTCGTTGTAATCGTCCTCGAGCCAATCCTCATCAGGAATAGCGTAAACCCAAGTGTTCTTTCTCTGAGAACCATCACCATTGAGGTAGGAAATCTTCTTAGCATCGTTGAAAGAAGCGTTCTTGATATCAAGATCGGACCAAGAAGAATTGGTCTTACCCTTGTTAACAGCCCACTCATCAATCATGTGGCCATCTTCAGCGAATACATAGTAAACGCCGTTGATCTTCTTACGCTTAGCGTAACCATCCTTACCGCACTGCTTCTCGCCATCACCGTTGAAGTAGAACCAGTAATCCTCGGTATCGCCGTCTTCCTTCTCTACGTTGATCTGAGCCCAACCGGTCTGAGCGTGACCATCGTTCCAACCGTTGAAATAGTATGTTGCATCCTTCCAACGAGTTTTATCGGAGTCATCCTGAGTATGATCATCCTTCAGAGTCCAGCCATAAAGCATGTGACCCTCATCATCGAAACCGTACTTAAGGCCATTGATGGTCTTAATCTTGTTCTTTGTAAGGTCCTTATCGCGCTCAGTGGTGTATGCCTTACCATCGTTTCCGAAGTAGTACCACCAGTACTCAGCGTCGAGATCAGCATTATCATCGTCGTCCATAGCTACAGCCTTCCAGGTATTCTTTACCATAGCGCCGTACTGGTCAACATAATAGTACTTGGTCTTGCCGTTTGCTGCGGACTCATCCTCAATCAGCTTATCGGTAGCCATAACTCCGTCGCTGTCAAGATAGAACCAATTTCCGTTTGCGGACTTCCACTCGTCAACAACCTCTGTGCCATCGTTGTTCAGATATCTCCAAGCGCCTGTTGAGTTATCCCAACCTGCTGCCATGGAAACGGCTGAAAAACCAAGAGCAAGAAGTGCTGCAGTAGAAAGTGTTGCCATTACCTTTGTCTGCTTCTTCATAATAAATGCACTCTCCTTTTTTTCTTTTCGAGCCTGTAGGCTCAGTTACGGTGAGATTATACCTCTAAGCGTGTGACCTTGCAAGTCCTTTTCTTACTTGGTTCCGCGGAGGAAGTACTTGCTTCGTACTCTCTCATCATTTACGAGGTTATCTTACTGCGATTCGATCAGAAAGTATATAACAGAGTCATTACTAATTCTTACGAATTTCTTAAAGACTATTTTTCGTACTTCTTAATCAAATCTTAATAATTAACCTATGTCTGCGATTATACATGCTTTTCACAGGAATGCAAGCACTTTTTACATATTCGGTGATGGCATGCCGAGGTACATATGGACATCGCCGTCCTTCAGGGAACGGTTATCCTTCACGCCGAGGGCATCCATCCAGGCTCTGGTGGTCAGGGTGCCCCATGGGCCGCTGCCGACGCCACCGCCGTTATCGTTATTCCAGAGCCAGGCAGGTGTAGGCCAGAGGCAGGTGGTTGGTGCGATCAGTGCATAGGCATCCTGATCCACGCCCTGCTGGCCGTGGTGTGCCATCTGCACGATATCCGATTTCAGTTCGGCTGCCGTGCAGGTTTTGATCAGGTCTTTTCCGCCATCATACGCGAGATCGCCGAGAATCAGGATGGACTGTCTGCTTACACGGATCTTATAGACCAGACTGCTGTTATTGACACCGTTATAGGTATACACGCCACGGTTATTCAGCACGCGGATGTTGACATCATCGATGTTGATTTCTGTTCCTCGTCCGATACTATTTGTCACCGTGCCGACCGGCAGCTTCGTAAATGCATTCAGAAGCTGATCTGCGATGCCAGCACCTGTTGGTGATACCTGACGATACCAGTCAGGCGTAGCAAGTGAGCAGTAGATCTTATCGATTTTGATTTTTCTTCCAGTATCATTCAGAATCGCACAGAGTGCACCGACATGATCCTCATGTGGATGCGTGATCAGCCAGGCGTCTACCTTCCCGCCCTGCTGCTGGATGAGCGATGACAATTTCTCTGCATCTGCTTCCCAGCCGCCATCGATGACGATCATCTTTCCGTGTGGGCTCTTGATGACGATGCTCAAATTCTGCGCACCGGTCGTACTTGCCAGCATCCATAATTCACCCGCCCCACTTGCAGATGTAAGCGTAGTGGTCTGTATTGTCGTTCCTGGCATAGGCGCGCTCTGCTGTATGTTCACACCACTTGACGCCGGAAGTGTCTGCGCGCTGGCATTTCCCGGTGCAGATACCATCTGCGCGGTTGTGATATTCACTGGTTGCATCGTCTGCGATACAGACGTACTCGTCGAAGATGTCGTCTGTACCGCCGTCGTATCAATAATCGGTGCCGCCAGTGATGTCATCCCACACACTGAAGTCATGGTTGCAACCATCGCGCAAATCCATAGGATACTATGAAGCAGCTTATTATTTCTTTTAAGTAGTCTAAATAGATTTAAATGAAGATACATATTATTCCTTTATACTATTGATTCCCACACAGAGAAGTAGCATCAGAACTGGTGTAACGATCGGCACTGATATATTCACGATGGCTTGAACGGTATACGCGAGCATTGCAATACCACAAGCGATGGCATACCCACTCTTTGGTTTCTTAAACATCTGGCGAAGTCCAGTTACAAAGATACCAATATATGCAATGATGCCAAGAATTCCAATCGTAAGCAGATAATCGATGTATTCGTTATGTGCAGCATCAAAATATCCATAACCAGCCTGGATCATCTCGTGCTTATAGCGGTCCATAGTGATGATGTAATAGGTATCCGGGCCGTAACCGATGAGCTTCTTCAGCAGACTGGCATCTCTTGTGAAGTACTCCCAAGCGAAGCGCCAGTTTAATCCACGGCCTGTGCCCCAGCTGTCACTGAAGACAAGCACATTTCTGTACGCTCCCCAGATTTCCGGGTGCTTACCAGTATTTGCATCGATCAGTACAGCGATGACAGCCACCACTGCAAGAACAACCAATGCGAGCCAGCTCCGACGGGCGATCCGCGTCGTCTTTTCTTCGATCGCCTCCTCTTTCTTTTTAAGGGAAAGCAACAGCACAATGATCGTGAAAATCCAGAGCGTAACGGTGATCATCATAAACGCCTTCGTTTTTCCGAGCGACACGAATACGCTGCCTTCCGCTGCGATCGCCATCGTTGCATGCTGTATCGTAATCTTCGCGGTGATCAGTACGCTCGTCGCGAATGTACTGACCGCGATAAAGAAACGAGAGATATTCTTTCTCGTTGTCCAGGCCACAAGCGGAAGAAATGCAAATATCGCACCGGTAGCCAGAATGGCGTTATCACTGATACCCATGACAATCGCGAAGGAAGAAATCACAACGGCAACATATGTCAGAACGGTCTCCCACTTACATTTCGAACACACAAATAGTGCGACCGAAGCCCCGAGATGCAGAGACAGCAATGCAGTGTAGGTATTGATATTGCCCACGCTGGATGCGAAAGTATAAATGTATTCCGGTTCTGCTTCCACATGAAAGTGGAGCAAATCCAGCAAAAAGAAGTCTGTGATACCCCAGATTTCCGGGAGGCACGCCGCGATAATGTAGGAGTAAAGGTGCCATTTTTTGAAATGATAGAATCTGGTCACGAGCCAGTACGCGATGAAGAACATGAGCCAGAGGACGAGGCCGTTGAAGCGGCCGCGGCTGCCCCAGAGGGCTTCGTACTGGTAGTCGGCGAAGAGCACGGACAGGGTCATGATGAAGATCAGTGCGATGAAGCAGATGTCCGTCTTCGTGAGCTTCGTCTTCAAGACGTTCCACTTCAGATTCTCTTTCAGTTTCGCCGTGAGGGCTCCGCCGTTATCTCTTTTATCCGTAATCAGGTAGAGGATACCCAGTACCAGAAAGACGATTCCGTAGATGAGGGTCGGGATCCAGTAGAGCTTGAAGCGAAAATCGAGGATGTCGAAGTACTTGTCATGGGTTGCGAGGGGGAATACGCAGAGGTAGAACAGCACGTAGATGGTCATCAGGGTGCTGGTGATGCGGTCGAAGTGTTGCGTAATTCCGGATTTCTTTTGCTTACTCATGGAGAAGCTCCTTTATGTAATTGATTGTAAAAATATATCCATGTAGCAAATTTCAGCGCCAAATCGCCCCTTCGGTCAATCCGCGCTGAAATCTGTCTGTGTCGTTCGTATTATGCACCAGGGCCTTCGACGAGTTCATTGCCTGGTCCGCCAGGGATGACTTCGCTGGTATGGCTGCTGCCCGGTCCTTCGCTGCTGTTGTTTGAGCTGGAGCCTGGGCCGGCGGTGCTGCTGTTATGATTCGAGCTGGAGCCGCCCGGGCCGTCGTAGCTGTTCTCCGGGGTCTTGCCCGGCTCTTCGATGGTTTCCTTCTGGCTCTCCTTCGTCTCCGAGCTGTTGTCCTTCTTCGACTCCTTCGTCTCGTCCTTCGAGTTTTCCTTCGTTTCCTTCTGGTTTTCCTTGGTTTCCTTCGTCGGACCTTCGATGATCTCGCCCTCGTCGGTCTCAGATTCCTTGGTTTCGCCTTCCTTCGTCTCGTCGGACTTCGTCGTTTCCGTGTCGGCCTTGATCTTATTGCCTTCGGCATCCGTCTCGTAGATGTACTTGCCGTTCTTGTCGACGCCCTTGATCAGGTAGCCGTTCTTGTCGGTCTTCGGGACCTTGATGACATTGCCGTCGGCGTCGGTTTCGGACTCCTTCGTTTCATTGGCCTTCGTCTCGGTATTTGCCTTGATCTTGTTACCGTCCGCGTCGGTCTCGTAGATGTACTTGCCGTCGGCGTCGATGCCCTTGATCAGGTAGCCGTCCTTGTCGGTCTTCGGCTTCTTGATGGTCTCACCGTTCTCGTCAGTCTCGGCCTTCGTCTTCTCGATTTCGTCCTCGTCGGACTTCGTGAACTTCTTATCCGACTCCTCCGTCTCCTTATGGCTCGCATAATAGCCGGAGTCGTCCGAGATTTTCTGAGAGTAGCGCTTCACCGCATCCGATACGGTGTAGTTCTCGTCCGCGAAGAGGATGCTGTGGAGCCAGACGACATTGGACTCGAGTGTCGCCGGGATGACGCAGGCGCCCTTCTTGCCCATCATCTGATCCTTCAGGTCCTTCGGGAAGCCGACGGACTCGCGGATGTTATAACGGGAGATGCCCTTCGCGAGCTCGATGATGTCGGCGGTGTCGATGTTGAAGGCCACCTGCGGGAGCACGGTATCGATGATCTTCGTGAGGGTCGCGAGGTCGGTCTTCTTCGCGAGGTCGAGGCACTGCGAGATGACTTCACGCTGGCGCTTCGTACGCTCGAAATCGCTGTCCATGTAGCGGAGGCGGGCGTAGGCCACGGCCTGGACGCCGTTCAGGTGCTGTGGGCCGGCCTTCTTGATGTACATGGCGGCCGGGTTCTGTGCGCTGATGCCGGACTTCAGGCAGGTTTCGTGAATGTAGGCATTCATATAGTAGAAAGCCGCCTTCGAGACGTCGATGTCCACGCCGCCGAGGAGGTCGATGACGTCCGCCACGGCCTTCCAGTTAAAGGTGACGTAATTCTCGATGTCGAGGTCGAGGTTTTTATTCAGCATCGCGACGGCCTGCTCCGGTCCGCCCTCGGCGTAGGCCGCGTTGCTCTTCGAGTAGCGGTCACCCTTTCCGATGTTCAGGTAGGTATCACGGTAGACGGAGGTCAGCGTGATATCACCAGTGCCCATGTTGACGTTTGCGATGATCTGTACGTCGGCGTTCGCGCCCTTGCCGACGTCGCCGTTACGGGAGTCGACGCCGAAGACGGCGACGGTCCAGTAGCCGGACATCTTCTGCTTCTGGGAGATGTCGATGTTGTCGTTTCGTACCTTGCTGACGTCGAAGGCGACGTCGGCGGTCATGTGCATGTAGCGGTAGACGAAGCCGAAGCCGAAGATGCAGATGAGGGTCAGGAGCTCGACGATCACCATGGTGATGATGCGGGTGCGGCGGGCCTTCTTCTTTTTGTCGCGCATGCGGCGCTCGTAGTCGGCGTCGAACTGTCCCTCGCCGATGCTGTTCAGCTGGCGGACGCCCGGCTGGGCCTCCTGCGGCTTCACTGGCGTCGTGCGGCGCGGACGGGCGTCGGATCTGGATGCCGGTCGCGCACCGGTGGTGCCGGTCGTCGGGCGGGTGCCCGGGGTGTCGGACGGGCGGGTGCCGGTGGATCCGGTCGTCGAGTACGCGTCCGACGTGGTGCCTGCCGAGTGCGGGGTGCGGGCTGTGCCGTCTGCAGCTCTGGCTGCTCTTCGCTCCGCTTCCATCTCTGAAAGATATGGGTTGCTGCGACGAGCTGTCGCCGCGTTACCGCTCTGCGGGTTCATGGCCTTATCCATGAGCCGGCCGGCCATCTGCTTATCATTTACGATTCGATCTTCGAGTGCGCGCTGTTCGGCTTCTGCCTCTGCCTGCGTGTGCGGGCGGCGCGTTTCCTTGCCACTGTCAAGTGCCATTCGTTTATCCTCATACTGCGGGTTGCAGCTACTTTTCAAAAAAACTTAGACGATTTTACCATACTTGCCCCGCTTCAGCAATTTTTACTTAATATGCATTTTTGTTTACGAATCCTTTAAAAATCGTGAGGAACAGGATTTTTACGTCGAGGGACATGGTCCAGTTCTCGATGTACCAGATGTCGTACTTCACACGCTCATAGATCGAGGTGTCGCCGCGGAGGCCGTTGACCTGGGCCCAGCCGGTCATGCCTGGGCGGACCTGATGCTTGATCATGTAGCGTGGGATCTCCTCCTTAAACATCTCGACGAACTGGGTGCGCTCCGGGCGCGGGCCGATGAGGGACATCTGGCCGGCGAGGACGTTGAAGAACTGCGGGAATTCGTCAATGGAGGTTTTCCGGATGAAGCGGCCGACGCGGGTGACGCGCGGGTCGCCTGGGACGGTCCAGCCCTTCTTTTCGTCCGCCTCGGTCTGCTGCACCATGGAGCGGAACTTGTACATCATGAACGGCTTGTTATGAAGGCCGACGCGCTCCTGCTTGAAGATGATCGGGCCCGGTGAGGTGAGCTTGATGAGGGTCGCGACGACGAGCATGATCGGGCTGAAGAGGATGATGCCGACGAGGGCGCCGCAGATGTCGACGGCGCGCTTCGCGGTGGCCTTGACCGGGTCGGTGAGCGGGACGTTCCGGATGTTGATGACCGGGAGGCCGTCCATGTCTTCGGTGACCGGCTTCGAGTGGATGATGTTGTTATAGTCCGGGATGAACTTCGTGTGGACGCCGGACTTCTCGCAGACGTGGACGATCCCGTCGAGCTTCGCGTAGGCTGCGAGTGGCAGGGTGATCGCGATTTCGTCGATGGTGTTCTGCGCGAGGATATGCTCGAGCTCGGAGATGCGGCCGACGACGCGAACGCCCTTGTAGCCTTCGCCGACTTCGGCGATGTCGTCGACGATGCCGTAGATGTGGTAGCCCCAGTCCGGGTTGCGGCGGCAGGCGTCGATGAACTGGTCAGAGGCGTCCGAGAAGCCGACGAGCATGACGTGCTTCTGGTTGAAGCCCTTCCGGCGGAGGCGCGAGAGGATGTAGCGGATGCCGAAGCGTTCGATCGTCGTCAGGGTGATGTCGATGATGGAGAACGCGACGAGCATACGGGTCGAGAAGTTGCCGAAGTATCCGGAGCGTCGGAACGCGAAGAGGATCGAGGTCAGCAGCATGAGGCCGACAGCGCAGGCCTGGCAGATGTGCCAGAGCTCGGCGCGCTTCGAGTGGGTGCGCTTCGGCTCGTACAGGTGGAACGCCCAGTAGAGAAGGAGGTACGCCGGTACGATCGGAATGAGCGCAGCGAAATAGACCTGCGGCGGGAGTACGCCGTGGCCCGCCGGGAAGATCGGTGCGACGATCGTCAGGAGCCACGCGAGGGCGTAGGACGCGCAGATGATGAGGACGTCCAGAAGGACGTGAAGATTATTTAAAAAACGCTGGTTATCTTTAATCATACTGGGAGTATACTCTATTTTTCTGAAAAACCTAGAGCAAGGATGTTAGAAATTTCTTAGGATTTCGGGTCTTCTGGAGGTAATATTTGTTTGTTTTCTTGTTATCCATACACTTTAATACCATCCTTCAGTATTTCGTTTACGAGTTCAAGATTATCTTTTAGCTGTTCCAGATTCAGCAGGTCCACTTCTTTTTTTAAAGCCTCCCGCAGGTCTTCGACGAGTTCATAGAACTTCATGCCGGAAACCGTGGTCGAAACCAGCAGATCTACATCGCTTGTTTCCGTCGCTTTTCCCTTTGCGTAAGAGCCGAACAGATAGCAATAGTCTACATCATAGGCTGCGAAAATGTCGCGGCATACATCTTTTATTCTCTGGATACTTAAGATGCCATGGCTTTCATCGATGAATCCATACTGGTCCAGCTTCTGTATCATATAGACATATTTCGGCGTATCCTGCTTTTTTTCATCCGTTTCATAGTTCTGGTATGTACGAACAGGGATGCCCAGGTACTTCGCACACTCGACCTGGGTCAGTTTCTTTTGCTTCCTTAATGTTCTTAATTTCATTTCACTGCTCATAAATTTCACTTTTCAGAAAAAAGTTAGCTGTTCTTGCTACCATAATTTTCATCGAATATACTGCTGTTTCGTTCATTATATCATCAAGCAAAGAAATACGCAGCAAAAATACGCGATTATTGCGTTCTTATACTCATGCAAATATGCGATTATTGCGTATTATGTTTTCTGATGACACGCAATTTTTGCGTGTCATTGCACGTGCAAACATGCAAAAATCACGTGTAGTTAAGAATATGTCATATTTTCAGTGCTTTTGTACTAATTTCGTACATATTCTCAACTAAATGCTACGCAGCCATTTCCCGAATCGAATATTTGATGACCTGTAGCCGTTGCCTGGAGCGGGAACGGAGTCAAGGAACAGTACGCTGGACGCATTTATGCGTCCGGGCAGTCCTTGACGGAGTGACACGGATCACCCTGCTGCCGAGAAAGGATCCACGAGATCCTTTCCTGCCTCCCCAACGAGGGGCGGGTCCGGGCAGCGCCCGGTACTGAATGTTCGGCCTCGCTATCATCTGGATGGGCTTCAGAGCTCTTTGTGGTAGATGCTTCCATATAGAAACCCCGGCATGCAAGGCAAGCCGGGGGGGCATTTGTCTTCAATTATCTGGTTTTACGACTGGGTGCCGGCGTCGGGGCCGTCCCAGACGATGCCTTTCAGAAGGGCGTAGTGCATGGGTTCGCCGACCTGTTCCTGCGTGAGGTCCTTCAGGGCGAAGTTGGCCTTTCGGAAAGTGAGGGCCGGGCTGTAGTACGGGTCGCCGTCGCGGAGGATGTCCTTCCAGGTGGTGCCGAAGGTGAGGATTTCGGAGTGGAAGCGGGCGAGCTTTTCCGGGGTGTCTTCCATGCCGCGGGACTTCGATTCGTAGTGGTAGAACTTCGCGTATGGGTTATACACGACGAGCTTTCCGAGGGCGCGGACCTTCATGCAGTAGTCGACGTCGTTGAAGGCGACGGCGAGCTTCTCGGTGAAGCCGCCGACCTCGTCGAAGAGGCTACGCTTTGTGAGGAGGCAGGCGGCAGTGACGCAGGAGTAGTCCTGGATGCACTTCGCACGGTGCATGTAGCTGAGATCCGAGTCGTGGGTGCGTACGAAGGCGGCACCGGCGATACCGCCCATGCCCATGATCACGCCGGCGTGCTGGATGTCTTCGTCCGGGTACAGGAGGCGTGCGCCGCAGATGCCGACGTCTTCGCGCTGTACGTAGCCGATCATCTCATCGATGGAATCCGGGTCGATCTCCTCGATGTCGTTGTTCAGGAAGAGGAGATACTGGCCGTGCGTGAACTGAACGCCGTAGTTGTTGATCGCGGAGTAGTTGAACGGGCCGTCCCACTTCACGACCTTCACAACCGGCTGCGGAAGAACCGATGCCGCGACGCTGTGATCAGCCGATACCTGGGCCGGATGCGATGCTGCGGAGTCCGATTCCGCAGTCGGAGCAGCGAATGCAGTCACTGGATCGATGAAGTCTGCCGGAAGCTCTTCCGGGAAGCGGTTCTTCAGTTCCTCATAGTACTTCCAGGTTTCTGCCTGATCCGAGTTGTTCTCGACGATGATGAACTCGAGGTTTTTATAGTTTCCGGCGGCGAGTGAGGTGATGGCCTTATCGAGATCGGCGCTGTGGTCCTTATTCGGGATCACGACGGAGATCAGCGGCTGCTGATTTTCGTAGATCGGATGGTAGAAGCCGTAGGTGATGCCCTGCTCGACCTTCTTTACCGGGAGGCCGATGCGCTTGCAGTGGTCATACACGGCGCGGGCGCCGGCTTCGAAGGCGTAGAGCTTTGCTTCCGGGTGCTGCGCGGTGGAGGCCTGGTGTGCGCGCCAGTGGTACAGCACCATCGGGATATGGATGATGTTGCTGCTCGTGAAGCGGCCCTGACGGAGAAGCTCCTGATCAAGCGAGTTCAGCGCCGCGGCGAGGGCCGGCTGCGCACTCTCCTTCGGCTCAACATCGACCTCCGTAGCTGCTGTCTGGTCATCGACGCCAGCCTTAGTCGAAGCAACGACGCTACTCCGCTGTGGGCCCGTGACTGCGTTTCCTGCGGAAGCATTGGCGAAGGAAGCGAGGCGGGCCTGCTCCATGGCCTGGGCTTTTTCGGTGGCGCGGAGGATGAGGTCGTAGTCCTGGGCCCCGTCGTAGGCGCTGCGCTCGTAGATCTTCCGGCCGTCGGCAGCGGTCTCGGCGATGGCGTCGAGGAGGCTGCGGCGGGCGACGAAGAGGTGGCAGATGTAATTCACGGAGCGGAGCAGGTCCGGGTTGAAGTCGGTCTTGAAGTGCGGTTCGAAGTAATAGATGTCCTCGAAGTCGACCTTGTCCTCGTCGGAATAGAGGACCTGGACGTCCGGGTGGGCGCAGATCGCGCGGACGCACTCATAGAGGGCCTGCGGCTCGAGCTCGTCGTCATGGTCGGCGAGGACGATGAAGTCACCGGTCGCCATGCGGATCGCAGCGTTGGTATTCTCCGCGATGCCGAGGTTCTCCGTGAGGGTCGCATAGCGGAAGCGGCTGTCTGCGGCAGCGTACTCAGCGAGGACCTCCTGCGGTGTACGGCCCTGCGCCGGGTCGTGCTGGATCTTCGCGTACGGGGTCGCGTCTACGAGGCAGACCTCAAACTTCGGGTAGGTCTGGTCGCGGATCGAGTCGAGCATGCGGCGGAGGAACTTCTCCGGGGTCGCGTAAACCGGGATCACGATGGAGAAGGTCGGCTGCATCGCGAAATCAGCGACACTCTCCCGCTGCTTCGCGAGCTCCTCGTCGGTGATGCGGACCTTCTTATACCACTCGTTATAGTCGTAGTCGTCCTGGATGTTCTGGATCTTGTGGACGGATTTCTTAAAGAGGGCGCGGAGGCCGTGCTTCTGGAAGTACTCCCAGGCCACCTCGACGGTCTCCCAGTGGAACAGGGCGAGGAGCTTCTCGCGTTTCCGGTGGGCGACGGAGTTGAACTCCTCGAGGATGTGGTCGGTGAACTTCACGCGCTTCGTCTGGCCGTCGGCCTGCAGCACGAGGATGCGGGTCTCGCCCTGCGCGTATGGGGTGTGCACGTCGAAGCCGAGGTCGCGCCGGAGCGCTCCGTGGGCCTTCACGACATCGCCGAAAAAGGCATTGACCACCTCATCACGGCGTACAGAGGACACGGTCGTGCCCGGGACAGGGTTGCCTGCCTGATCCACGACCGTGAGCTTCACTTCTTCTTCTGGATTTGAGCCGAAGGCCCAGCCCTGGAGCATGAGTTCGCCCTCACGCGCCAGCGCGATATCTACTTTAAATCGTAACATGATATTTCCTTTATATTATTTTGAGGCGTCCGCCATACCGCCGATCATCGCGTCCTCCGGGAAGTTCAAGCGCTCCTCCTCGACGACGAGCGGGCGACGCATGACGCGCTGGTTGATGCTCAGGATGTACTCGCCGAGCAGGCCGATGAAGAAGATCTGCACGGAGCCGAGGAAGAGCATGCCGATGAGCATCGGGGCCATGCCGGCTGGGAAGCGATCCCACCAGATGAGCTTCATGATGAGGTAAATGATGGCGATCAACATGCTGATGCCGCTGCAGGCGGCACCGAAGAACACCGCCATACGGAGGCCGACCTTCGTGTAGCTCGTGAAGCCGAGCATCGCGGCGTCGTACAGGGTGTAGAGGTTGTTGTGTGTGATGCCGGCGCGGCGCTTCGGCTGGGTGTACGGAATTTCCTTCCGGTGGAAGCCGAGCTCGGCGACGATGCCACGTAGGAACGGGGTCGGGTCGTTCAGCTGCCGCATGACGTCGATGAAGGCGTGGTCGTAGAGGCCGAAGCCGGTGAACTGCGCGATCTGGTCGACGGAGGACATCTTCTTTATGAGCTTGTAGTAGAGGCCGCGGAGGGCGTACATGAGCGGATTTTCCTTCGAGTGGGTCTTCACGCCGATGGCGATCTTATAGCCCTCCTCCCAGGCTGCGACGAACTGCGGGATCATCTCGATCGGGTCCTGGAAGTCGGCCGCCATGAGGATCGTGGCGTCGCCGGTGGACTGCAGCATCGCGTAGTACGGACTGTTGAACTGGCCGAAGTTCTTCGCATTGAAGATGGCCTTCACCTGCGGGTCCTGTGCACAGAGGCCGCGGATCAGCGCGCGCGTCTCGTCGTGGGAATCGTTGTCAATGTAGAGGAGCTCGTAGCGGTATCGAGGGAGGTCGGAAGCGAACATGCTCCGAAGGGCCTCGTAAAGCGGAACGACGTTCTCCTGCTCGTTATAGCATGGAATGACGATGCTGATGGTTTTCAAAATCTTATCTCCTAACGTGAAGGTGATTTGTGTGGGGCACGGGGCGCCGCTGTCGCGACATACAGCACGACCATGACGGATGCATGGCGGCGGGCGGACACGCGAGGGCACTATACCTGGCCCGAGGCGGTAAACCGCGGGCACGCGGGCCCGAATCTTATCTATATTACACTCTATGGGTGAAGGTGGCAAGATTTGGGATGGGATTTATATGCGGAGGTTTGGGATGGGATTTATATACGGATGTTTGGGATGGGATTTATATACGGAGGTTCAAACTTCGTATCCGGTCAGCCTGGGTGAAGCTATCTGGAGAAAAGGGAAGCAGAATGATCATACTTGCCCTTTTGTTTTGCTGGATGTGCGTTGGTTTCTCTGCATTTGACGCTGCCGCGCGGGCATACGGATCGATTTTCAGGTGATTATGGCGCGCGGCCCGGAAATTTTCACTGGCGAACCGGGTGAAATAGATGAAAATCGACGATGCTATCTAATAACTGGCGGATTATAAAATAGTGGATATTATTAACATCATTTATCATTTTGTGCACGGTGCTAAAAATATCCACTATTTCATAATCGGGCACATATTGGATAGTTTTCTGTAAAATCATGCATACGCATATAAGCGTACCATCCAATTTGCCTGGATTTTTCAAATAGTAGATATGTATTTTGGGCTTCAGAGAAAAATTGTTATAAGCAGATATCCAATTAACCTTTATTTATAAAATACTGGATATTCGAGCCCGGATTCTTCTTTTGAAATAAGGCTTTTCATATCCAGTATTTTCAAAATCGACTAAGAGTGGATATTTTCCAGTCATCTTCGATCATTCCAGCCTAGAAACATAGCCATTATTTTCAAAATTAAGCCATATTGGATAGGAATCATTTTAAAACGCTTATCATGCCTGCAGTTGAAGTTTTCCTGCTCCGCTCGGCCTGAGAAACTTGGCGGTTATCTTCGCAACCAATTAAATGCAAGGCCAACCATCGGGTAGCACTCTTATAATTATAGTAACATCCCCCACCGCACCTTACATTTTTACAGCGATCTTGATGGCTTTTCGTTCTTTCATGTCGTCGATGGCCTGGGCGATCTGGTCGAGACCGTCGTAGTGCTCCGTGATGAAGATGGACGGATGCACGCCGCTCTCCTGCACGATCTGCATCACGTGTTCGAGGTTCTGGCGTCCGCCCCTGCTCAGAGAGAACTTCAGGGTTTTCCCTGCCATGCCACGACCGATGGAAAACTTCGGGATCTGGATGCTGTCGATGTTGTCGTTCAGCTTCACGGTGTATGCTTTCCTGAGCACGTCGCCTGCAGCCTGTGCTTCTGCTTCGACAGCTGCGGCGGTGCTGGTGAGGTAGGTTTCGGCGCTGTTCATGGCTTCGAGGGTTTTCAGCTCGCCGCCCTGGGTGTCGAGGTCGGCACCGTAGTACATGACGTTCGAGACGACGCCGGTGCCGTACTTCACCATGTCGATGGCCTGCGGAAAGGCGAGGTCATCGCCACCGCAGATGAGGACCTTATCCGCGCCCTTCGTCTGTGTCTTCGTGAGGACGTAGTTCACGACGGGCGAGCCGGTGGAATTTGCGAGCGGATGCATGCCCTGTGGAAGCGGACAATGCAGGCGGCGATAGTTCAGCACTTCGACATGACAGCCTGACTGCGCATGGGCCTGACTCTGACTTCCGCCCGAAGCGGCTGAAGCACAATCTGGCGACACGGCGTCCGGCACTGTAGCTACGCAGTCTGGCGACACGGCGTTCGCATGCTGCTCTCTTCCATCTTCTGCTGCCATAGAAGGGCTGGTGACGTCACCGCCCGCCGGAACTTCCGGAACGCCGTGTGCCGACATCGCTGGGGCGAAGTCACTCATGGATTCTGCAATGCGGACGTTCTCCGGGCGGGAGCCGACGGCGTAGATCGTGCGGGCACCGGCGAGCTTCGCGCCGAGGATGGCGGCGAGGCCGATGGCCCCGATGCCCATCACGACGACGGTGTCGCCCGGCTTGACGCCGGCTTCTTCGACCGCGGTGAAGCCGGTCTGGAGGACGTCGACGCACATGAGGGCGTCCTCGAGCGTGAGGCCGTCCGGGATGTGTGCGAGGTTTCGGTCCGCGTACGGAAGGTAGAACAGCTCCTGGAAGGCACCGTCAATGGTGTTCCCAAGCATGTGCGCGCTGAAATTATGGCCCGCATGTGCATAGTTTTCCTCGACGTCCAGCTGACTCCAGTCCGGGGTGATCGCGGATACGGCGACGACATCGCCGACGTGGAAATCCGTCACCTCCGCGCCGACTTCCTCGACACGGGCGACGACCTCATGACCGAGCGTCAGGTCCGGGCGCTTCGGGCTGCCCTGCCAGATGGTATGGACGTCCGAGGTGCATGGCGAGACGAGCAGCGGCTTCAGCAGCGCGCCATGCGCGTCTATAAGCGTCGGCCGCTCCTTCTCGATGTAGGCGATATTTCCTTTTCCTTTCAGCACCAGTGCTTTCATCATCTTCGTTCCTTTTCATCTTGATATACATCACCATTCAGACAGAAAACAGGTCCAGGAAATACTTAGGAATATCAAGCCAAATGCTGCTCAGACTTCCCGAAGCTCTGGTAGCTGAACGGGAACCTGATGTCACAAACTGCCAGATTCTCATCCATATGACATTATGTATTTCACAATCTCTATTCTGAGCGATGCTTGGACATGAAGTATCAAACTGTTTACCGGTACTCCTCAATCCGGTCCGTGCGGAGCACGAGGATGCGGACATTTTCGTCGAAGCGTTCGCGGATGATGCCAGCGATTTCGTCGGTGTAGCCCGGGGCGACGATGAGGATCTCGTCGACCGGGTGAGCGACGGCGTAATCCGGGGCCACGATCGGGATGTGGGAGGCCGGCGAGAAGCGGCCCTGCTTGAACGGGGCGGAGTCGATGATATACTCTACTCTTCCGCTGAGTTTCGTGGTGGCGGCGAGGGTGAAGCCCTGGTGGCTCGCACCCCAGATGGCCATGGTCCGATGACTCTCCGAGAGGTGGTCGATGTGTGCATTGACCGAGGCAGAGAGACGGTCGTAGCTGTCGCGCAGGGCGGACACGTCGATGAGGCGACCGCTGTAGTGGAGCTCGCTGAGCTCGTCCGGGTCGGCCTTCCGTACGATGGCCTCGATCGTGTCACGGTTCACGAGGTCCATGCTGAGAAGCTCGAAGCCGCAGTCCTGCAAGAGCTTCTGGAGCGTGAACTCGGTGTAGTTCGCGATGTGGTCGCGCAGCAGCTCGTAGTAGCCGTTGTAACGGAGGATGTACTCGAAGCTCGGGACGGTGATGAGACCGAGGGCCTGCGGCTTCAGGTTGCGTCCGATGTTCCGGAGCATGTCGCACGGGTCCGGCTGATGCTCGAGGAAGTTAAACTGCACGAAGGCGTCGAACGGGCCCTCCGGGTAGCGCACGTCGCCGGTCGCGAAGCCCTCGTAGACGCGGTACTTTTTATCGGCAACAGCATTGGCCTCCTCGACGAGGGACGGCTTATGCTCGAGGCCGACGAGGTGGAGCGGGGCGGCGTTCGGCTGGCCAGACAGGGGATCACGCGCCTGGTCGCGGGCGAGCGCAGCGGCACCTTCCGGGTCCTCCGCGAGATTCTGCCACATGCGGAGGAACTCACCGCGGCCACAGCCGACTTCCACGATGCGGCGACCGTGGATGTGGTGCTCCTGCATGGCAGTCAGGAGGCGCGCGTACTCCTCGTGACGGAGGCGCGTCATGGTGCGGGTGCCACCGCCGGCGCGGATGACGTCACGGTAATAGTCGACCGGCTCGGTGTCAAACTGGACGAGGCCGCAGGACGGGCACTGGCAGAGGGTGAGGCTCAGCGGATGGTCCTCCGCGAGCTCCGACGCTGCCGGGATGTTCTGCGCACTCGCCGGCATGTCGTCGAGGGTCATCAGCGGCGACAGTGCGTGGCCGCAGGCGATACAAGTCATGTTCATATATAAGTCCTTTCATCGGTCATAAGCATGCACTTTTCGAATTTTCGTCACCTGGAAATCTACATCATCAAATAAGCTTTAAAAGCTGATGCAGCATCCGTGGCTCATGATTCTGAGCCTTCTTCCCGCATCGTTTTCAGGAGCATGCCGATGCCGGCTTCGAAGGAGATTTCCTGGTGGAAGCCGAGGCGCTGGAGCTTGAGAATCTCCGGTGACATGTTCGCGGCGCCCTCTGCGTTATTCGCACGGGTACCAAAGCGGAGCTCCGCGCCAGACGGGGCTGCGGTAGCGGCGGTGCCGGTGGTCTGTCCGCCCGCGCTTGCGGCTTGGGTTGCGCCAGCGGCGGTCGTCGCGTCCCCGTCCGCCGTCGTATCCGCATTTGCGGCGAAGCGGGCGGCAATGGCGTTCATGGCGATGACGTACTTTTTCAGCATGCGGGAATCGGAGCCGGCGATGTCATAGATGCCGGTGCGGGTGTCCTCGGAGCTGAGCAGGATGCGGATCGCGCGGGCAAGGTCATGGACCTCGAGGTAGTTCCAGCGCTGCTCGCACGGGCCGAGGATGATGGCTTCGTGACGGAGGGCAGCGCGAAGCACGGTGTTCACGAGGCTCGTTTCATGGTCACCGCTGCCGTACACGCTGTAGATGCGCATATGGATAAACTGCATCGGCGCGTCGTCGTAGATTTCTGAGAGGAGGCTCTGCTCGGTCGCCCAGCGGCCGAAACTGAGCTTCGCCTTTCCATAGGGACTCACCGGCAGGGGCACGCGATGATTGCCGCGGCCATACTCTGCCTGGGAGCCGGCGAAGAGGAACTTCCGCGCACCGAGCAGCTTCGCGTAGAGGTAGGCCTTCTTCGCGTTCTGGATGTTCTCGATCTGGATGTTCGTGTCGCTGCGGCCCGCGGAGCCGACACCGTCCCACGCGAAGTGGATCCACGCATCGATGAGGGGCGCGGCATCGTCGGCCAATGCAGGCAACGGCAGGTGGGTGGCAAACGGCGGTGCAGTGACGGCAGGCGCAGAGCTGCGAGCAGGAACCGCCACCGCGGCCTGCATGGCGGCTGCCGTGCCGGAATGGCCGGCAGGCTCGGCGCTGCGGTCAGGGGTCGCCGGCGCCTGATCCAGGCCCAGCACCTCCGCGTAGTGTGTTTCGCCGAGCTCGGCTTCCGGAAGCTCACTCAGGTCGAGGTGAACGGTCCGATACGTCGGATACGCGCTGATGCCATGCGCATCGAGCTCCTGCGCGCGCCGGCTGCCCGGGCGCACCGCGCCGATGACCTCATGGCCCTCCTGAAGCAGAAGCTTCGCAGTATACAGTCCCAGAAAGCTGGTGACACCCGTGATAAGCACTCGCACGATGATTTCTCCTTCTTACTGATCTTCTGGTTTTTCACAAAACCAGGAGAATTCTGATTTCAGCATTGCTGCATCCCACAAAACCCTTCGTTTGTCAACCGAGGGTCGTTTTCCTCCCAAAATCTAATATCAATCCAGCTGAACTCACTCATTTGCCAACCCGCGGGACGAGCATGATCCGGTCCATCTCCTCGTCCGGGAGGTATGGCGCGAGGTCCTCGAGTGGCGGGCTGATGATGCTGCCGTCCGGGAGGCGCTTCGCGGCGGACTTCGGGAGGAACTGCTGGGTCAGGGTCACCATGATCTCGCAGATGGCCGGGCCGTCGGTCGCGAGGGTCTCTGCGACCGCGTCGTGCAGCTCTTCGTTGTGATGCGCGCGGATGAACGGGAAGCCGTACGCGTGCGCGATCTTCTCCATATCCGGGAAGCTCAGGTCCTGGACGCCGCCCATGCCCGAGTCGACGCCAATGCCTACAAGCGGCTCTCCGCGGAAGAGGTTGGTCTGCGTCTGGCGGATGCTGTGGTAGCCGCCGTTGTTGATGACGAAGATCTTGATCGGCAGCTGGTGGCTGACGATCGTCTGGAGCTCCTGCAGGTTCATCTGGATGGAGCCGTCGCCGGTGAGGACGAGGATGTCATGCTTCTCGTACGCCGGATAATGCTCGTCGCGTCCAGTCCAGTACGGGTCACGGAGCTCGGCGGCGAGCCGGTCATCGGCGGATTCATGGAAGGATGGATCCGCAGCCAGTGCCGAATAATCGTGGTCCTGCTGCGCGTCGCCTGCATTGGCATCCGCTGTTTCCCGTGGAAGCGAGGCGTCCGTGCCGCCGCATGGGGTCGCCTCAACGGAGGCATGCACGGCCACCGCGGCACCGATCGCCGCCGGGAGTCCATAGCCCATCGAAGCGACGCCGTCCTGCGAGATGAAGCGGGTGCCCGGCTTGATGCGGTAGGCCTGTCCGCCCGCCACGCATGGGGAGCCGTTGCCGACGACGGTCACCTGACCCGGGGCCGCCTGGTCGGAAAGCTCCTTGATCAGCGCGTAGACGTTGGCGAAAGACGCCGGGTCCTCCGGAGACAGGGTTGGGTCGCTCGGCGCGAGGTATTCCGGCAGAATCGTCGGGTAGTTGTCGCGGTAGAACGCACAGGTCGCAAGCCAGCTGAGGCGAGTGCCCTCATTTTTAACATCCTGACGGGCGAGCTCCGTGTGGCAAACGCGGAGGGCGTCGTCACGGAGGAGGCCTTCACCGCCCTGGAAGAGCGGGTGCGCCGGGGTGTGACCGAGGACGTGGAGCTCGCGGAGCAGGCACTGCAGGAGCTGACGAGCGTCGGCGTGCACGGCGAGGTCACAGTGCACGGACGGCTTCCGAAGCTCCTCCGCATCGATGTCGTTCACGATCACGTAGGCGTCGCGGGCCCAGCTCTTGAAATCGTAGCCGACCTGACGGATGTTGAGGCGGGAGCCAATGCTGAGAATCAGGTCTGCATTCTGTACGGCGAGGTTGCCCGGACGGTCACCGCGGCCACCCGGACGGCCGACGTAGAGCGGGTCGTCGCTCGGGATGATGTCTGGTCCGTTCCAGCCGACCACGACCGGAATGTTGAGACGGTGTGCGACCTCAAGGAAGAGGGATTCGGCGCCCGCGATACGGATGCCGTTCCCCGTATAGAAGATCGGACGGCGGCTCGCGCGGATCTTCTCGAGGATGGTCTGCACCTGCTGCGGATCCACCGGCGGCACAGCTGCCTCACGCTTCGTCGTGTCGGCATCCGCCGGGATCCGGTGGGCCGCTGCATAAGCCTCGGTCGCCATGGCGGCCGGGGACGTCATCGCAGCTGCAGAACCGGATACTGCCGGGATGCTGGCAGCGGTGCCAGTGACGGATGCTCGGGCGACTGCATTGGCCTGCGTGGAGGCGACGGTTGCGTGGTCGACTGCATTGGCCTGCGCGACGGTGACGGTTGCGTGATCGACTGCATTGGCCTCATACGGAGAGCGCGCAAAGGCGTTCCGACAGAGCGGGTAGGCGTCGGAGCGCGTGGTGGCGTCCGTGGAGGTGGCCCAGCCGTCGCCACCAGCTGCGTAATCCGCCGGATCGAAGCCGATCAGCTCGTCCGTCTCGATAAACTTTCCCTGGATGTCGACCGGGATGTCGAGCCAGCAGGGGCCTGGGCGGCCGGTCTGGCTGAGATAGATGCACTTTTCGAGCGCGTAGCGGACGCGGTACGGGTCCGTCAGCATCTCCGAATACTTCGTCATACAGTCGATAGACTTCGTGATATCGAACTCCTGGTCGCCCATCGCGCGGAGGTGGGTGCCATTCTGCTCTTCTGCCCAGCGCGCGGTGTTGTCATAGCGGACCTGGCCGGAGATGATCAGCATCGGGATGGAGTCGAGCCAGGCACCAAGCACGCCGGTGATGGCATTGGTGCCGCCCGGGCCGGAGGTCACGCAGAGAAGCGCCGGCCGGTTGTAGATGCGGGCGTAGCTCTCGGCGGCCATCGCACAGGCCTGCTCGTGGTGCTGGTAGAGCGTGTGCATGCCCTTCTGGTGGCCGAAGGCGTCGTTCAGGTGCATGGCACCACCACCGGTCACACTGAAGTTCTGGGTGATGCCGTTTGCGACGAGGGTTTCGGAAATGTAGTTCGCAAGCTTGATTTTCATTACTTACTCCTGCTTTTTGTGAGGAGTGCGACTCCTCGTGATGTAGTTTATTTCGAGGTCGTGCGTCGGCCGTGCAGCCACGCGCATAACCATGATATTCGGTGAAAGATCGAGGCCGGGTGCCCACGTTCCGGACGACGGCATTGGCCTCAGGTAAGCAGCAGTCTCGACGACTGCGCGGGGCTCGGAAATGCGGTGTTTCGGGCGACCGCACGGGGCTCGGAAATGCGGTGTTTCGGGCGACCGCACGGGGCTCGGAAATGCGGTGTTTCGGGCGGCTGTACGGGGCTCGGAAATGCGGTGTTTCTGGTGGCTGCACGGACATCGAAAAAGTCACGTTCGGACGACGGCATGGAGCCGAAAAAGTGGCGTCCCGGGCAACGGCTCGGGAATCGGAAAAGCGGTCTTTCTAGACTTTCTATTGTACTAGTTCGCGGGAAGAGGCGCAAGAGGCCAGGGGATGAAGGACAGTAAGGCTCCAGAGGACAGGGGACAAAGGACAGTAAGGGGCGCGCCGATGAGTTACCGTTCTAACGTACTTAAGTCAAGGTGTGGCTGGGCGGACAGTAACACCGAGGATGAGGGCGATAAGAGTGAGATACGATGGATATCCCGATGAGAAGCATTCAAACGCAGCAGACAGAAGCGAACCTCGCAGGCTCCACGATCGAGTTCGCGAAGAAACATCCAGGAGCAGCTGAAAGAAACATCACTCTCAGCATGGCCAGACTGCCTGACGGCTGGACTGTCGTACCCGTATCTAATTTGGATCGAATTTCAGAATAGTGGATATACTTTTTGCCTAAAATGTTTGAATACGAATGCAAACTATCCAATTACTGGCATATTTAAAAATAATGGATATTAAAGTCTTTATTTCGTAAGAGAGTTCTGCTCTCTGGTATCCATCTTTAAAAAAAAGATGGATTATTGGATATGCACCCACAGAAATTCTTCTCTGAATGTAAAAATCTATATCCATTATTTCAGAAGGCAAGGTTTATTGGATAGTACGCTTATAAACGCCTGCCGGATTTTGAAGAAAACTATCCAATACATGTCATATTTTGAAATCGTGGATATTCACGCTCCTCTCAGGAAAATGATAAAAAATGTTAAAAATAACCACAATTTCAAAAAGCGCCACTTATTGGATAGTAACATCGATTTCCGTTAATTTCGGACGCTGCGCCAAAGAAATATCCGGCAGTGCCTACGTCGAGTGTCACTAGTGCGCGCGAAACAGATCGCTGATCGGAGATTGCGGACAGCGCCTTCGTCGAGCGCCGCTAGTGCGCGCGAGACAGATCGCTGATCGGAGATTGCAGACAGTGCCTTCGTCGAGCGCCGCTAATGCACGCGGGCCAGATAGTGCTCGAGGAGGCGGCGGTTTACGCCGTCACTTCGACGGAGGTCGCGGGTGTCGTCGAGGAGGCGACGGCAGGCATTGTAGGCGGGTTCGCCGCAGATGTCGACGCCGAGGATATGGATGTCGGGGTCCATGGCGAAGCGGTCGAGCTCGTGCCGGAATTCTGCTTCGGTCATGATGCCCTGGTCCCAGTTGGTGCGCAGCACTTTTCGCGAGAGGACGTCCTTATCGATGGAGATGTAGACCGGGAGGTGGAGCGCGTCGAGAAGGTGTGGAAGCTCGCGCGCGACGCGACCATCCAGGATGTCATCCTCTGTGAAGCAGCAGACGCGGACAGGTGCGGATGCGCATGGACGCTGACCGTCGGCTTCCCGGCGCACGGTTGCAGTTGAGCGAGGGGGCTGATCGTTGGCTTCCCGGCGCACGAATGTCCAGCTGTGGGATGCATAATCCGCCGCTGATACGTAGAATGGCCGAGCTGCCGCCGATACGCGGGGAGGGTGATTTGCGGCTGAAGCGAGAGGCGGCTGACCCGCGGCTGAAGCGTGGGTCGCCTGATCTGCGGTCTTCCGCCGTTCAGTTGCTGTTTCGGACATGTTTTCATCGCTGAAGCTGTCTTCATCCGCGAGACTCTGCAGCTCACGTTCGATGATGTCGGCCTGGGCACATTCAGGGCCAATGATGAGGACGGCGCGGCAGTGGCTGTTTCGGAGGAGAACGTCGCGGATCCAGGAGCCGCAGCTCATGAGGCCAGGGAAGACGGGTTTTCGGAGATCGACGTGATGGTCATAAACGACGAGTGCGAAGTCTTCGCTGATTTTTTCGCACCAGAAGCGCGTGAGGTAATGGAAGTTGCCGTTGTCAAGGAAATGGATGCCGCGTGCCGGGAAGTCCGCGATGCGACGACGGATTTCATCCGCGGCGGCATCGTCGCAGAAGCCAGTGGTACCGGACAGCGTGGTGAAATCGAGGATGCTCGGAGTGAACGGCGAAGACGGCGTGCGCGCGACCGTGGCCGACATGCACCGCGGTGATATAGTTTGCGCGCACGCGGGGCTGCCAGAGACGATGAACGACGCGCAAGATGCTGCTCGTACAGGTGCGGAGTCGCCGGAGCCTGCAGCCCGCGCGGTTGCAGGGCCGCTGGGTGTTGCGAGCGACATGGGGCGGTCGAACGGAGCGCCAGATGCAGCCCGTGCGTTTGCAAGGCCGCTGGATGCTGCGAGCGATACGGGCGCGGGGCCACTGAGGGGCGTGAACGATGCTTCACAGCTGCGGGATGTGCTGCTCTTCTGCTCTGAAATATAGAACGTTTCGTCTTCGTAGATGTGCGTGAAGTTCATGATGACGACGGGATCCTGCATGTGCCTGCCTCCTTTTCGCGTTTATGCGGACGGGTGCCTGTGTCGAGGGCACCTGCATTGGCCACTGAAACGGTGGCTTTTAAAACTGTATTTTACTCGGTCGGGGATGTGGGTGCAAGTGTGCTGCGGGTCAAAAAAAGAGCGTTGCGATGAGACGCAAAGCTCTTAAGATGCATAGGATCTTTTCAGTAGCCCGGATGTGGGAAACGGCACGCAGACGATCGACGCTGCATGCTGCTTCGAAGATGCCTTACAGGATATACTCGCTGACGACCTTGATGGCGAGGAGAACGAGTACGACAAGGATCGACGGGCGAACGATTTTCATACCGTTTTTCATCATGAGGCCGGCGCCGATGTAGTTACCGATCATATTGCAGATGGCGCACGGGATGCCGATCAGGAAGACGGTCTGGCCGTGCAGGATGAAGATCACGAGGGAGGTGATGTTCGTCGTCAGATTGATGACCTTCGTCTGGCCGTTGGCGGTTTTGATGCCAAGCTTCGCGAAGACGGTGAAGGCGATGATGAGGAAGGTGCCGGTGCCTGGGCCGTAGAAGCCATCATAGAAGCCGATGATGAGCGCGGCGAGGATGGCGGTCACGTACACTTTCGGGGTGTCCGTCTGCGCTTCTTCGACATTGTCGTGAAAGATGTGGCGGTTCAGGACGATGAAGGCGGTCACGGGCAGGACGACGAGGAGGATCGTGACGAGGACCTGCTCCGGGATGAGGAGGCTGATCCGGGCACCGATCGAGGAGCCGATGACGGCGGCGACGATGGACGGAATGGCGAGCTTCCAGTTGACGAGGCCTTCGCGGATGAAACGAACGGTCGCGACGGTGGTGCCACAGCAGCTGGAAAGCTTGTTGGTGCCGATGGCGTAATGCGCCGGGAGGCCGGCGAGCAGATAGGCCGGAAGGGAAATCAGACCGCCACCTCCGCCGATGGCGTCGACAAGACCGGCGAGAAATATAAGCGGACAACAGATAAGATAGGTCAGAAATGTGATGTGCATAGTGATGGTACCTCAGTGTGTGGTGGGTATGGCCGGGCGCGGCAAGCGCAGCAGTGCGGCAGGCGTGGTGCGGGCGGCGGGCTCAGCGGCCGCAGTGCGGGGCGGGCAGCGGCGCGGGGCGACGCGGGGGCGGTGCGGGCGGCGCGGCGGGCGCAGCAAGCGGAGCCATACAGGTTCCGGTCGTCTGCATTGGCGCAGCTGAGCATGCCTGAATAATGATGTTCATGTTATACTTTTCTCTTCGCAAGCGCAAGTCCTGAAATGAATATGATCTCTATATCTGAAATGAATATGATTTCTATATGCGGTGGTTGGAGAGCGAGCGGCCATCTAGCCAATATTGGATGCGACGGCCAACTATCCAATATATGACGATTTTTCAAAAGATAGTTATGATTTTCAGGTTGAAAAAGGATTTATCCTGGGAAATTATCCACTTCGGTGCTTTTTCGAAATTACTGGATATAGTAGCTGCTAATTCAGAAAGCCTGCTCTTCTTTGAATAACCACTATTATAAAATGTCACGATTATTAGATACTTATTCCTTGAAATCAAATCAATCATCACCCAAAACACTATCGGTTATTTTTCTAAAAGCACTTTTCTAGATAGTACGCTTATATGCGTATGTTCTTTTTTTCGAAAAAATATCCAAAATATAGGCTTTTCAAAAATAGTGGATGATTTATTAAACTGCCAGGTGGTAGATGGATCCGAGACAACAAGTTCGGACGATTTCGAAGCAGTGACATAATCGTAGGTAATACCGCAGGCAGCTGTTAAAAGCAAATATAGTCCGTTTGTCGACCTTGTCAAAAGTAAGGACTTATATTACGATACAGATATACAAAACGACGGATTTTTTTAAGAACGCATGCAGTTATTCTATACAAGCTATAGGCACAGCATATACTTTACACTGATTTCTGCTCTTTACTTTCTGCCTTCTGAATTTTGATTTCAGGATTCTAATTTCGTCGTTGCTTCTTTTCAGAATTCTGATTTCATCGTTGTTTGATTTCAGAATTCTGATTTCGTTGTTGCCGTCATGATTATTATATTCCGAGCGAAAGGAACTACTCGAAATGCCCGATGTACATCGATCTGAAGCTTCTGTGAAGTCCGCCATATCAACCACCTCCACCTCTTCCCTACAGAAATCATCTGGAGAAACTAAAAACATGGCAGCCGCATGTCCGGCGGTCGATGATGTACCGTCTTCTCTGCCGCCTCCGAAAAAGCCACAGCACATGACATGGGCAATGTCTCTGGCCTCAGCCTATGCGCGTATTTTTTCTGCGTTGGAAAGCGGCAGGGATGTGCTGGCGATGCCACCAGTCGGTTCGCTTCGTCTGGACTGCTACCGGCAGCTTGTGAAGCAGCTTACAGGCATCACGCTGATCATTTCTTCATATAAAGAGCGTATGGAAAAAGAAATCGATATCCTCGAAAAGGATGGCATCCCTGCGGCGATGCTGCATTCCGGACTGTCGGATTATGCCATGGCTGCACAGCTCGAGCGCATCCGACGCCGTCATTTCCAGGTGCTCTTTGCCTCACCGGGCCTTCTAGAGGACCCGAAAATGCGCTCGTTTCTCGTCTTCAAAACGACGATATCTCTGATCGTCATCGACGAAGCACAGATCTGTTCGATCCACGCACCACATTTCCAGCCGCTCTATCACTCGATTCCACTTCTGCTGAAGGATCTCGAACGCCATGCAGCATCCTCCCGTCCGCCGGTCCTTGCGCTGACACTGCCGACAACGCGTCAGATGGAGCAGGACATCGGGCACTTTTTCTCACTTCAGCATCCACTTCTCGTCCGTCACTCGTTTGAATGTCCGAATCTCTTTCTATCCGTGCATCGCCCGCAGCGCAAGGCACCATTTCTTCTCGATTTTCTGCGCCGCCACGAAGATGAGGCAGGCATCATCTACTGCACCGAGCATCGGCTGACGGAGCACATCGCGCAGCTGCTCAATCGCAGCGGTTTCCCGGCATTGTCCTACCACGCAGGTCTGACCCGCGAGGAACGCATGGCGAATGCCCGTGCATTCTGCGCCGGCGCTCCTTCGTCCGACCGGCGTATACAGCGGCCGTCCACACACGATGCCGAGGCCCATGCCGGTGCCCGGATCCTCGTCGTGACGCCGGATCCTTTTCTCGAGCTCGACCGGTCGGATGTGCGTTTCGTGCTGCACTACACGATGCCGGAAAGTCTCGAGCGCTACTATCAGGAGCTCGTCCACGCGGGGCGTGACGGACTTCCGGCCGAATGCATTCTCCTCGCGAACGAGCGCGACTTCGAGCTCCAGCGCACGAAGCTCGAGAAGGTGACGCTCGGCTACCAGGCGTATCCGGAAGCCGTCGCGCAGGTGAAGCGACAGTTGGAGGCGATGCGTCGCTACGCGATGACGCACCAGTGCCTGCGATCCTTTCTCCGGGATTATTTCGGGGGTGAAGATCCCGTCGATTATGAAGTCATCACGCTGCCGTCGCGGAATCGCGTGCTGACGAGCGCAGAGCTGCCGGTCGACGAAAGCCTGCGGACGATCCGACAGTCCGGACACTACCCGAAAAACCGCGTCCAGAAGGTGTCGATGCAGCTCAAGCGTGCGGAGAAGCAGCATATCTTCATCCGCTACGCAGATCAGGCATACATGAAGAACCAGGCTTACAAATATGAACATCTCCGCACGGATCCATGGGAGCTGTGCGAGCCCGGCATCCGCGTGCAGCGCTTCCGGGCATTTTCCATCCCACGTGACAGCTGCTGCGTGAACTGTGATCCGGAACACTTTCTCGAAGAAGACCGCTATGGCATCAGCGACACCATGGGCCTGAAGGAACGGATGCGCGAACATCGGCACCAGCTCGAGACGGATATGGATGTCGGGCGGAAGATCCGTCTGTGGAAGGCAGGCGAAAAACCGTACCACTTCAATTATGATGCGCACACGAAGTGCACAGGAAGGATTATGGCGATGCGAAAAGTCGAATATCAGAAAACAGCAGATACGATGGCCGCGGTGCTCGGTCAATCATCCAAATCGTCGATCGAAACACCTGCGCACGCATCGACTGCGCCGGGGGCATCATCAAGCGTGCCAGAATCCCCAGCGGACGACCGTCTCCCGGCTACCACGCCATGCGAGGGCAATGCCTCTGTCCGGACCAACGATGGCAAGGCCGGCAGGGGCGGATATGCGCGTGGCAGCGATGACGAGGCCGGCAGTGTCGGATATGCCCGGACTGACGATGCCGAGGCCGGCAGGGGCGGATATGCCCGGACCAGCGATGGCGAAGCGGAAGCACAGCAGCTTCGGCTGCTTGAAAACGCCCGTCTCGAGATTTCGCCCGAGATGCGGACACACCTGCTCGGAAATCTGAAGGCGCTTCGGAAGCGGCTCGCGATGGAACGGAGTGTGCAGGCGTATCTGATTTTCACCGACAAATCACTGGTGGAGATGTGTCGTATGCTCCCGCTCACCCGCGAGGAATTCGCACGCATCTATGGCGTCGGTCAGCGGAAGCTGGAACTCCACTACGAAGCCTTCATCGATGAGATCCGGAAAGCCCTCGATCCTGCGTATGTCGCAGATTTCTATGAAAACGTGTCGGAAGAGATGCAGGTGGATATGCAGGATGGTACCGGAGCCTGTGTGACCGGAGAGCGTACCGGCATGAATGACTCAGCGGACCCGGTACGCGTCGCAGAGTTCTATGCAAATGCGTCGGAAGAGGTTCAGTGTACAGCCGGAGAGCGTACCGGCATGAATGACTCGGTGGACGCTGCACGCGTAAAGCGGGCGCCAGGTACATATGCGCCGTCTTCAAATCCTGTCATACCGACGAGTGTTATAAAGCCGATTCCACAGGAAAGGTCAGAATCACAGAGAAATCCGAAATATCGTTTCATCCCGGATGATGTCCTGCTGGCCTTCCTCGAGGAGAAGTACCTGCAGCAGCGGACGCGAAAGCAGGTGAAGAAAAAGCAGGACTTCTTCCTGACCGTGGCAGAAGCCGCCTCCTTCCGCTGCGCAGATGGCCTGCGCTCGCCGGAAATCGCCGCGCTTCTGAACGCGCTCGTCGCGGAAGCGGAGGAAATCTCTTCTACGAACAGTCCCATCGCGTCAATCGATGTCGGCGTTTCGGACAATGGATCAACATCAGCCGCAGTGGCGGCGAAGAACCCGGGCGAAATACAGATATCAGATGCAGTGGCGGCGAAGAACCCGGGCGAAATACAGATATCAGCAGAAGTGGCGATCGAGAACCCGGGTGAAACACAGATATCAGATGCAGTAGCGACGGAGAACCCGGGCGAAACGCAGACATCGAATGCAGTGGCGATGGAGAACCCGGGCGAAATACAGATATCAGATGCAGTGGCGGCGAAGAACCCGGGCGAATTAACGAATCAGCAAAAGCCGCGCGTTCGGGAGCGAAAGAAGTTGTCTGGTGCGACCATCAATCGAAAGCTGGCGGAGCTTGGCTATCTGAAATTAAGCGAATACAGATTCAACGGCAGGCCGCATCAGACCTTCCTCCCAACCACCAAAGGAGAGGCTGCCGGCATTGTCCTAGGCACCCGTAAGAGCCAGGGTGGCGTGGACTACCCGACCGCTTACTTCAGCGCAGCCGCCGCAAGCTGGGTCGCGACGCTGTTCGTCCGGGACGAGACGAAGTGAAGCCGGAAACATTGGCAGACCATGCAGAGGTCCGAGAAATGGCGGGAGCTGGGGCTCGGGATGACAAGTGCAGGCGCTGCAGATGCCGAAGATGACAAACAAAGACGATGCAGATGTCGGAGATGACAAACACAGGCGTTGCAGATGCCGAAGATGACAAACACAGGCACTGCCGGGGCTCGAGATGACAAGTGTATGCGAGCATGGCCCGGTGGGAAAGCATGGGCGGACGCTGTCTGTCATCAAAGAAGTACAGACATGAAACACAAGCGTCATGTTTTTTTAGGAAAACCACTTGACGATATAGGGAGGATTATGGATTTATCTGAAAAAATGAAATATGAAATCGAGCAACTGCAGCATACCCGTGCTCAATATGAACGCTGGCTGGAAACCGCGCCGGAGGGGAGTCTTTACTTCCATAATAATGAGCGTGGGGCTGCATGGCTGTATCGCGCACCAGACTCTGAGAAAGCACGTTATCTTTCAAGAACAGAGGTGGAGCTCGCAGAAAAGCTGGCGCTGAAGCGTCTCTATCGTGCCCGGCTCAAGGATATCGATCAGCAGATCGCCGCCTACTCAAACTGTTTGAAAGCGCTGGAAAAAGCTCATCGAGTAGAGCATTTGCTGGAACGTTCAGAAGCACTGCGCGTATTGACGGCCCACTACCTCTACTATTTGCCACAGGATCTTGCGGAGTGGGTCAATGCTGACTACGAAAAAAATCCGGCAAATCCGGAAAATCTGAAAGTGCCTACAATAGCTGGTGAATATGTTCGTTCGAAATCCGAGCGCGCAATTTACAACCTGCTGCGCAATGCGAATCTTCCATTCCGTTATGAATGCAAGTTGGAGCTGGAGCATGCCCGAAGGCCGAACTATCCGGATTTTACGATTCTGAATCCAAATAATGGGAAGACCTACTATTATGAACATTTCGGCATGATGGATGATCCGAATTACCAGCAGGACTTCTTAAGCAAGATGCGAACCTTTCTGAATAACGGAATCTATCCTGGCGTGAACCTGATCATGTCGTTTGAAACAAAGGATACGCCGATCGATGAGGTTTATGTGAATCATCTGCTCGAATACTACTTCGGAAATGTGATGGAAAAAAGATAAATATTTGTCTGTTGTGGATTTCAAACGCTGTCAAAATGTGGTCGCAGATGTAATTTGAGTCCAAAGCATTCCGTTGATCAGTGATCCACATCCAGTCAGTCAACGATATCTACTTTCTTTCATATTCGAAAATACTGGATCAAATTGGCAGATCCATGAAAACCTTTGCCGGATTCAAAACTATCCACTATTTTAAAATCAGATCCTTTTTGGATAGTTTTGCTCGAAATCGCACATACGCTTAAAAGCGTACTATCTATAATAGATTCCTTTTGAAAATAGTGGATAGTTGATTTGGCTATTAAATGCTCCATTTTGCTAAGGGCATATCCAATATGTAATCTTTCCGAAATTTATAGATAGTCCAGTATGAAGCTTGCTTCGAAATAAAAGGATTGAGTATCCATCATTTAAAAAATCGTCCAATATTAGATAGTTTTCTCTCGTAGGCTCATAAAAAACGCCAAATAGATATCCAGTATTTTTAAAATCCGCTGATACTAGATACTGCGCCGCGGGACGGCTTCCGCTATGGATACGGATTGTCAATACGGAGGAAGCTGAGCACGCTACAATGTCTGCTTTCTAATCGTGGACGGTACTAATGTCAGAAAAACTGAAACCGCGTCGCGGGACCAGTTTCGAGGTCCTGCGGCGCGGTTTCTCTCATGTTTCAAATATATTCGTATGACATCGGCGAAAGCATCCGTATCCATAATCTTCAGGAGCGGATGTCCGAGCTCATGCTCCCTGGAGCCGAGCTCGATTTCTGCCGGCGTTCTTCACGCCTTCACGCGCGGATTTCCTTCCGCATGAAGCTGATGTAAGCGAGGGCGAAGCCGATGACAACTTCCATGATCATGGCGACGAGGTGCGGCCAGATCTGAAGGAGCGACTGTCCGAGGCTCAGGTACGAAGCGAGGGCACCGTTCTGGTACTCGACGAGGGACATGATGTCGAGGGAGCGGACGTTCGGGTTCATGAGGACGGACGCGGCTTCACTGAAGAGGTAGTACGGCGAGATACGGTTGATGCCGGTCTGCAGGCGGTACGCGCTGATCACGTCCTGCGCGGAAGCGTGGGTTCCGGCGAACATCGCGTTTGCGAGGCCGCTCGCCACGAGCGAAAGGAACATGGTGAGGAAGAGCCAGAGCGCGATGGAGGAAAGCGCCGAGGTCGCGGCATGGCGTGAAAGTGTCGAGAAGAGGACAGAAATCGCGAGCCATACCGAGATGTACACGCCGCTCAGCAGCAGGAAGATCACGAGGCGCGCCCACTCTTCGGCCACCGGCTTCGTGCCGCTCAGCAGAAGTCCGAGTCCGGACAGGACACCACCGAGTGAAAAGACCGTCAGGAAGACGACTGTCGCACCCGCGAGAAACTTCGCGTTGATGATGGTATCGCGGTAGATCGGCTGTGCAGCGAGGCGGTTCAGCGTGCCCTGCGCCTGCTCGTTGTTGATGGCGTCGAAGCCCAGCATGATGCCAAAGATCGGACCGAGGAAGCCGAGGAAGCTCTGGAAGCTGTAGATCGAGCTTCCGGCGGTCGTAAACAGCTTCAGAAACTGGAATTCACTGACGCCCTGTCCCTGGGACTGTGCGGCCAATGCTGTCTGCCGGAGCGATCCGATGGCGCCGTAGAGGCTCGCCACCGAGACGATCATGAGGAGCGCAAAGAGTGCCCAGAAGCGACGGCTGCAGAGATGATCCGCGAGCTCCTTTCGGTAGAGCACCGCCATGCCGCGGCGGTTGGTCCGTACATTCGACGCATGACTTTCCGGTGTCTCGCCCGGCAGGAGATCATCCTCCTCCATGAACCAGTCGACGATTTTTTTCAGCAGGTTACCGGCAGATTTCTTACCTGCATCTGGCGTTGTAGCCTTTGAAGCCTCCATCCCATCATTTTGTGCGTCAAATGGAGATGATTCTGCTGCAGTCGCAGAAGCTTCCGCTACAGATCCTGTCATCATATTTATGCCAGCCGCATTTATCGAAACACTGCCATGCATCGGTGCCGCTCCAACTCTACTGCACTGCGAAAAATCAGCGGCTGCGCCTGAGAAGCTTCTCTCTGAGTGATCGCTTTTCTGTCTTGTTTTCTGTGTGATTTGTGCGATTGTCATAGTTCTCGTCACCTCCTGCTTTTTCGAAATATTTGCGATAGATTTCATCGAGGTCACCGCCACGCTCGTGGAGCTCGATGAGAAGATATCCGGCGTCCGTCAGCTTCCGGAAGAGCTCCGCGCGGATGTCGCGGCCGGACTCGACGTGGAGGGTTCCATCCTCCTTCACGCCGACGAGACGCACGCCCGCGATGCCGCGCACCAGAGCCTTCAGCTCTTCGGTCTCGCCAGACGCGCTCTCTTCCGCTGCGCCGCTCTTCACGGCAGATGTCGAGGTCCCATCCGCAGAGGCCAATGTCTCTGCCGTGGTCTTCATCGTGTCCCGTTCTGCATATGCATCCGACACTGTTCTATGCGCTGCAGCACGCTGCCCATTCGCAGTCTTCTCTGCGCGGAAGTCTACCATATAAAGGCCTTCGTTCTGCAGCTGTTGTCCGAGCTCGTCGATGCGTCCGCAGGCGATCATCCTTCCTTTTACGAAGATGCCGACGCGGTCGGATATTTCCTGGATCTGGTAGAGCTCGTGGGAGGAGATCAGGATGGTACGACCATCCTTGACGCTCAGCTCACGAATCAGCGCGGTGAGCTCACGCATGCCGGACGGGTCGATGCCGAGGGTCGGCTCATCCATGATGATGATTTCCGGATCCTTCATGAGAACATCGGCGATACCGAGACGCTGTCGCATACCACGTGAATAGGTGCCGGTTTTTCGATCAGCGGCGTAGGTCATGCCGACCCGCTCGAGGAGGCCGCTGGCCCGCTCTTCCGCTTCTTTTCGTGTGAGGCCGTTCATCATGCCGGAGAAAATCAGGTTCTCACGACCGCTCATATCCGGATAAAAACCGACATTATCCGGC
This sequence comes from Oribacterium sp. HCP3S3_B9, assembly GCF_052064255.1. NCBI lineage: Bacteria > Bacillati > Bacillota > Clostridia > Lachnospirales > Lachnospiraceae > Oribacterium > Oribacterium sp. HCP3S3_B9. Next base: position 14,025 of record NZ_JBQHVY010000014.1, on the reverse strand, counting down.
AGGTAGCCGACGATTTTTTTGACCGCCAGCGCATCGCGCGTACAGTCGAGGCCGCTGATTTCAGCGGTGCCGGACGTCGGATCCGTAAGGCCGAGCAGCATCAGGGTCGTGGTGGTCTTACCGGCACCATTCGGACCGAGCAGACCGAAGACCTCGCCCTTATGAATCTCAAGGTTCAGGTGATCGACCGCGGTCACGTCGCCGTACTGCTTCACCAGCTCGCTGGTCCGGATGATGATCTCATGCAGTCCCTCATTCCGCTCGGAGCGCCAGTCGGCAGGGTCCCCGACCGCCTCATCGCTGTCGACAGATGCCTGGTCTGTACACTTCTCGCTGCATGCGCCACCCGCTACATGCGGATGAAAAAATCGGGCGCTGCATTCAGGCTTCGTCGCCCCAGCGCTGCCGGCGACTTCCGCAGCGCACTCGGCGTAGTGGTCGTCTGCATTGGCCGTGACCCGCGTGGCGACTGTTCTATTCTGAAGCTCGGTCATGATCAGTGCCTCCCGTACTTATGGAATACCTCGCCGAGGCCGCAGATGACGGCTGCGATGATGAGGATGCCGACGACGCCCCAGAGGGTCGAGGTCTTAACGGTGACACGGAAGGACTGGTCGAGCGAGGTGTCTTCATTCTGTGCGCTGACGGTCATCGCGTAGTCACCGGACATGGCGTCCTTCGACGGGGTGACGTACATGACGACGTCCTTCTTCTCGCCGGCCGCGAGGGTGTCGATCGTGCTCTCAGAGAACTCGATGGTCCAGCCGGACGGTGCCGTGGTCGTGAGGTTCACGTTGTTTAGGTCGATGTTGCCGCTGTTGGTGACGGTGATCGGAACCGACTGCTTCTTGTTGACATTCGCGTCGAAGCTGAGGGTGCCGTCCGTGGTCGTGAGGTCGATCTTATAGGTGCCGGTGATGGTGACCTTCAGGGTCTGGCTCAGGCTCTGGGCTGAGCTCGTCGCGGTGATCGGGATCTCGTAATCGCCGGCAGCGACCTTATCCGGCGGCGTTACAGTGACGGTCACACTCTGAGAGCCGTGGGCATCGACGTCGACGCTGGACGCGGCATTGCTCGCACCACTCGGCTTGAAGCTGACGGTCCAGCCGGTCGGTGCATCGGCGGCGAGGCTGTAGGTCTGGGCACCTGATGAATTATTCTGTACGGTGGAGTTAAAGGTGAAGGTCGTGCCGCTCGCGCCCTGCTGCTCCGGGTAGGTGGTCGTCAGCTGGTTCGTGCCCGTGGTCTCGTCGGAGACATTGATCGTCAGCTGGAGATCACTGCTGGCCTCGCCCGCGCTCGCCGCATGCAGGAGCACGTTGTAGCTGCCCTTCTGTGCGTCGTCCGGGACGGTCACACTATAGGTGACGAGGCCGTCGTTCGAATCCGCGTCTGCACCAGACTTCACGAATACGTTCGAAACCTCCTTGTTGTTGCCCTCGAAGTAGCCCTTCCAGCTGTCGTCGAGGCCGCTCGCGCTGAGGCTCGTGTTGAGGCCCGCGCCGGTCTGGTTCGTGAAGTCGAGGCTAAAGTTCAGGGTGTCGCCCGGCTTCGCGGTGATGCCCGTGTAGTCTGTGGACATCTCGAGTCCGCCTGCGGCCAATGCCGGCGTCGCGAGGCAGGTGGCGCTGAGTAAGGTAAAAGCGCCCACGCAGGCTGATAAAGCAAGTGCATGAGCGCCGGAAATATGTTTCGAAGTAGTCATGATGTTTCCCCCAATAAATTTCAGATTTGTTGGAGGATTTTTCTTCTCCAACTAAAAGCTGGTTTTAGTCGGAAAATGTGTTTCAATTGTGTTCAGAATAAGTTGATTTTGTGAATTCAGGAGGGCGATGTCCAGTACCCCGGAGGGCAGGTGCCGGAAACACAATACTCCGAGTTCGGAAGACTCTAAAATCGCATCCCTAAGAAGCACTAAGCCCTCTGCAATCACTGAGTTTTCTTGATGAAAACTCAGCGTTGCAGAGGGTGCTGAGGAAAATTGCACTAAGTGCTTCTAAGGGATACGATTTTGATTCTTCACGAACTCTCCGTATGGCTTCCGGCACCTGTCCTCCGGGGTACTGACTAGCTTCAACAAATTTATCTGGCTTTCAGATGCAATATTCTCATCTGTGGAAGTCCTTCGGTTTCGTGGGTGGCGAGGATGAGGGGGCGGTGGGCTTTGGTTTCGAAGATGTAGTGGATGACCTGCTGGCGGGTCTGGTCGTCGAGGCCGGTGAAGGGTTCGTCCATGAGGAGGAGGTCGGAGGCGGGGAGGAGGGCGCGGACGAGGGCGACGCGGCGGCGCATGCCGCCGGAGAGTTCGCGGACTGGCTTCGTGAGGGCGTCTTCCGGGAGGAGCTTCGCGAGTTCTGCTGCCGCTCGTGCACGGGAAATCATCGGCGAAACGGCGGAGACATTGGCTACGGCATCGAGCGAATCCAGGAGACGGTCCTCCTGGAAGATCATGCCGATCCGGAGATGTGCGCCGGCGGTTGCGGCCTCGCCCATCGTGATGTCGATCGTGCCGCTGTCCGGGGTCTCGAGCCCCGCGAGGATGCGGAGCAGGGTCGTCTTCCCGACGCCGGACGGGCCGAGCAGCAGGAGGTCGCGGTTGTCGGCCTGGCTGTCGATGCGGAAGCTGAGGTCGTCGAGGACCCGCTGGCCGTCGTAGGATTTGGTGAGATGGTTGCATGTAAGCAGCATGGTTACTCCTTTGATTGTTGCCGGCCCTCCGGGTTCCCTGGCTGAACAATTTACTGTTATAAGGTTGATTTCAAACGGGGCATCAGATTCATGTTATTTCTGGTGGAACAGTGCGCGGAATCCGGCGAGGAAGAGGTGCTCGAAGAGGTACGAGGTTAGGATGATGGCGATCGTCCAGCTGAGGAGTTCGCCGGTTTCGAGGTAGATCTTCGCGTTGTAGAGGCCGTTGCCCATCGAGCCGAGGGGCTGGCCGATCACTTCGGCGGCGACGCCGCTCTTCCAGGCCATGCCGAGCGCGGTCTGGAAGGCGCTGTAGAGGTACGGGAAGAGCGCCGGGAGGTAGATGAAGCAGAGGCGGCGCGTGGTCGGCATGTGAAAGACCGTCGCCATCTCGAGGAGCTTCGGGTCCGTCGCCTTCAGACCGCTCAGGGTGTTTAAATACAGGAGCGGGAGGACGACGAGGGCGCTGATATAGAGGGAGAGCATGCGGTTGCCCGCCCAGATCAGCAGGATGATGACGAAGCTCGCCACCGGCACGGCCTTCAGCGCGAGGATGAAGGGCGCGAGGAGTTCCTCGAGGAAGGGGCGGCGGTAGCTTTCCCACGCGAGGAGGATGCCGAGCGCAGAGCCGATCAGGAAGCCCGCGATGATGCGGACGAAGCTGAAGGCGAGGGACTGCCAGAACATCGTGGTCTGGAGCATTGCCCCAAGCGAACGGAGCGTCTCGACGGGCCCCACCATCAAAATCGAGTTGTGAATAAGAAACGCCAGCGCCTGCCAGAGCAGAAGCCAGAAGGCGATGATTAGAAGTTTCCTTGATGTTTTCATAATATTCCCAGCGCCGACGAGGGCGCGTACATTTCGTTACTGTTCACTTGTGGTTCGGCAGGCAGTAGCCACGCCTTGACTTAATTACGTTTGAACAGTAACTACGTTCAATAGACGTCAAGAAGCCGGCCAGGGCATACACGCCCTGCCGACTCCTCTATTCTATCATATATTTACAGCATCTGTGCAAGCAGACAGATCATGATGCCGACGGCGTTTGGGACGCGATCGCACTTACAGCATCTGCGCAAGCGGACAGATCTCGATGCCTTCCTTCGTGAGGGTCTCGCGGATCTTTGCGACGAAGGCGAGGGCCTTTGCGCCGTCACCATGTACGCAGATGGAGTCTGCCTTCAGCGGGATGTCCTTGCCGGTGATGGCGGTAACCTTCTGCTCCTTGATCATGCGGACGACGCGGGCGATGGCCTCGTCTTCGTCGGTGATCATCGCGCCTTCCTTCGAGCGGTTCACGAGGGTACCATCCTCCTCGTACGCGCGGTCGGCGAAGACCTCCGAAGCGGCACGGAGGCCGCAGTCTTCGGCGGCGCGGATCATCTCACTGCCGGAGAGGGCCATGAGGATCAGCTTCGGATTGTACTCTGCGATGGCTTCGCAGATGCCGTGTGCGAGCTTGTAGTCCTTCGCGGCCATGTTGTAGAACGCGCCATGCGGCTTCACATGCTGCATCTCCAGACCGGCAGCCTTGCAGAATGCATCCAGCGCGCCGATCTGGTACAGCGTATAGGCCTTCGCTTCCGCCGGGCTGATCGTCATGTTGCGGCGACCGAAGCCCATGAGGTCCGGATAGCCCGGATGTGCGCCGACATGGATGCCGGCCTCCCGTGCCATCTCGATGGTCTTTTTCATCACGACCGGATCAGATGCATGAAATCCACATGCCACGTTGGCCGAGGTGATCAGCGGGATGATCTGATCATCCGAGCCCAGGGTATAGCGGCCGAAGCTCTCGCCGAGGTCGCTGTTTAAATCTACACGATACATCGTTTCTTCCTCCTGTTATCCATCATTCGCGTGAGGTGCCACCCCTCGCGCCATGCTGACCGAGGCTGCATGCTGCCCCGGTCCTGCCCTGTACAGATGTCCTGCACTTCGAAGTCTGCATCACGTAAGATGCATGATGTCCTCGATGAAGCCGGTATCCGCCTTTCCTTCGGCGAAAACCGGATGCTTGATGATCTGGTACTGGAAGTCGAGGTTCGTCTCGACACCGACCACGAGCATCTCGTTGAGGGCGGAGCGCATCTTCATGAGGGCGGCTTCTCTCGTCGGGGCATGGACGATCACCTTCGCGATCATCGAATCATACTCGGACGGGATCCGGTAACCTGTATAGAGACCGGTATCGACGCGGACGCCGTTGCCGGCCGGCAGATGCAGGTGCTTCACCACACCCGGGCTCGGCATGAAGTTCTTCGCCGGGATTTCCGCGTTGATTCTGCACTCGATGGCATGTCCACGCGGCTTCACATCCTCTTCCGTGAAGCTCAGCGGTTCGCCCGCCGCGACACGGATCTGTTCGATGATGAGATCGGTGCCGGTCACCATCTCCGTCACGCCATGCTCCACCTGGATTCGTGTGTTCATCTCCATGAAGTAAAAGTGCCCCTGCGGGTCCACGATGAACTCGATGGTGCCTGCATTGGTATACTGTACAGTCTTCGCTGCGAGGATCGCACAGCGGTTCATCTCGGCACGGGTTTCGTCGTTGATGGCCGGGGATGGCGACTCCTCGATCAGCTTCTGGTGATTTCGCTGGACGGAGCAGTCACGGTCGCCGAGGGCGACGACATGACCGAAGTCATCCGCCATGATCTGGATCTCGACATGGCGAGGCTTCTCGATATAGCGCTCGATGTACATGGTGTCATCCCCGAAGGCGTTTGCAGACTCGCGCTGCGCGAGGCCGAACTCAAACTCGAATTCATCCTCAGATGTCGCGACGCGCATGCCCTTGCCGCCGCCCCCGGAGGAGGCCTTGATGATCACCGGATACCCGATCTCACGGGCGAGCTTCTTTCCGGTCTCGGCATCGTAGACCGGCTCGCGGGTGCCCGGAACGACCGGCACACCGGCATCCATCATCGTCTTTCGGGCATGGGACTTGTTGCCCATGCGGTCGATGACGTCGGCGTCCGGACCGATAAAGGCGATGCCGTTTTCCTTACAGCGGCGTACGAACTCACTGTTCTCCGACAGAAAGCCATAGCCCGGGTGGATCGCATCGGCACCGGTGTTGATGGCTGCCGTGATGAGCTGGTCCATATTCAGGTAGTTGTTTTTCGCCGGACCCTCTCCGATGCAGATCCGCTGATCCGCGAGCTGCGTGTGCAGACTGTTCTGGTCCTCCTTCGAGTAGACCGCGACACTCTGGATGCCCATGTTCCGGCAGGCCCGGATGATGCGGACCGCGATCTCGCCTCGATTGGCAATTAGTATTTTTTCAAACATCGGCCGCGCCTCCTGTTCTTATAGTTTCTTTACGCGGAACAACGGCTGACCATACTCGACCTTCTGCTCATTGCTGACGAGCACGGCCTCGATCTCGCAGTCATAGTCCGCCTGAATCTCATTCATGAGCTTCATCGCCTCGAGGATACATACCGTCTGACCGGCCTTCACATGATCGCCGACCTTGACATAGGCCGGTACATCCGGTGCCGCAGCGGAGTAGAAGGTGCCGACGATTGGTGCGAGGATCAGCTCGAACTCGTCCGCGGCCTCCGCCTTCTCTTCTGCAGCGGCCGGCTGTGCCGGTGCTGCGGCCAGCGGTGCAGCCGGAACGCCAGCGGCGATCACCGGTGGATGGGTGAGCTTACTCATCGTGATCTCCGTCTCCCCATCTCGGATGGAAAACTCTGTCAGGGAGGAATTCTCAACGATCTTTACCAGTCCTTCAATCTTCTCTAAATCCATATGAACATCTCCTTATCATCAATCTATAACCACTTCTGACGCACTGTCTGCACACCGGTCGGCTTCCCGCTTCGGTCTGCACGTGCCCCGCATACAGAAGTTCGTATCGTTTACTCCGGTCCCGATCAGTCTTCATCCGGGAACAGACGGCGGATGCGCTTCGCTACCTGCCGCACAACCAGTACTTCCTTACATGGCTTATGGATCAGCGCGTGCATCGCGATGTAGCTGTTTTCCTCTTCCTGATACAGTCGCTGTGCTTCCTCGACGGACACCGCCTCGAAGCGGATCTTCTGATCGGTCTTCCGCTGTACCAGCTTCGGAATGTCGACACTGATGACCGTCGCGATCTTCGCATAGCCACCGGTGGTCTGTCGATCAGCGAGCAGGATGATCGGCTTACCATGCGACGGCACCTGGATGGAGCCGAGCGCGATCCCCTCTGAAATGATATCCGAGGTGGTCTTCGGTGCGATAAACGGGCCCTCGAGTCGACAGCCCATACGGTCGAAATCACTGGTGACGGTATACTCCTCGTTCAGGAAATTATGGATGCCCTGCTTACTGAACATGTCATCCTGTGGGCCCATCACCACGCGGAGCGTCACGCTCTCCTCGTCATACTCGTGAAGCTCGAGCTTTCTCGAGAGGAAGAACGGGAGGTAATTCCGCTTGATACGGAAGCTGATATAGTCGCCCTCCATCAGCTTTCTTCCCTTGAAGCCACCGATCTTACTCTTTAAGCTCGTGCAGCGGCTGCCCATCACGACCGGAATCTTGAGATAGCCGGAAAAGGCGATGTAGCCGCGGCTTCCGGTGCGCGCACTTCCGAGCTTCAGAATATCGCCCTTTTTCATATAGAGTGCCGTGTACATCGGCGCCGGCTCCCCGTTCACCTCCGGATGAAAATCACCGCCGGTGATGGCGATGATGCAGGCGGACGTAAACTCCAGCGTCGGTCCGATCAGGGCGAACTCCAGCACCGCCTCGTTCTCCGGGTTATCCAGCAGAAGGTTTGCGATCTTAAAGGAGCGAACATCCATGACGCCGGAAACGCCGAAGCCCTGGCTCTGGTATCCGGTGCGCCCCATATCCTGCACGGTCGTGAGCAGTCCCGCTTTTAATATACGAATTCCCATACTACACCTCACCTTCGCGAATCGTGCACTCGTATTCACCGCGTGCCACCTGCTCCTTGATTCGCAGGTACTCATCCTCATCCACCGGCACGAAGCGGATATAGTCGCCCGCCTCGAACAGGATCGGCGTTTCACGCTCCGGATCGTAGGTTTTCACCGGTGTCATACCCATCAGCTGCCAGCCTCCCGGCGAGTCCATCGGATAGATGCCGGTCTGGGAGCCGCCAATGCCTACACTGCCGGCGTCGATTTTAATTCTCGGCGTCGCGAGTCTCGGTGTGTGCAGGCGCTCATCGAGACCACCGAGGTAGCAGAAGCCCGGCAGGAAGCCGAGCATGTAGATCAGGTAATCCTTCGAGCTGTGGAGAGCGATGACCTCCTCTTCGCTCATGCCGGCATGCTCCGCGATGAATGCAAGGTCCGGACCATACTTACCGCCATAGCAGACCGGAATCTCATACACCTTCTTTTTCTCGCTGCCTGCACTGGTTTCCACCTTCAGGAGCTTCTTCATCCGCCGTGTGATCTCCGCATAGGAGGTGACACGCGGATCATAGTTGATGAGCAGAGAGCAGAAGGCCGGGATGACATCCAGCACACCTTCGATGTGCTGCTCCTTCATGAGCTCCACCATCGATTTGATCTTTCGATTGATCTCCGGGTTGATCTCGTGACCGAACTCGATCAGCAGCGAGCTGTCCCCGGCGGTTAAGATACGAATATCTTCCATACTGTAAATCTCCTTTCTCCAGGTAAGACGCGGTACGTAAACCTGAAGACGATATCATGTCATGCATACGGGTCTACCACATCCATGTGTCCGAAATGTGTTGCGTAGACCGTTCTATATATGTGCAGAAAATTGGTACAGTGAAACGCTGTACCAATTCCCTGTGCTGCATCGGTTCCGGCTCAGATCACCCTCGCCGCTGCAGGTCTTTTAGAATAATCCGCCGATCTTTGTAACGAAGGTCGGGATGCCCATATAGGCCGATAAGATCACGACGAGGACGCCGAGTACCAGCAGGACGGTCGGATGATGATAATCCGCACCCATGATCGACTTCTTCTGGGAAGCGATGAGGCAGATGCCGAGGGTGATCGGAAGGATGAGGCCGTTGAATGCACCTGCGAGTACGAGGAGGGTCGCCGGATTTCCGAGGACGATCATCACGGCTGTCGAAACGACGATGAATCCGATGATGACGGCATTCTCGTTCTTTGCGATCGCCGGGTGGAAGGTCTTTAAGAAGGATACAGAAGTGTACGCGGCACCGATGATGGAGGTTACGGCTGCACACAGAAGTACGAGACCTGCGAAGCGGTATCCGATCTCACCTGCACCCTGCTTGAACGCGTCTGCTGCCGGGTTCGACGCATCGAGCTCTACACCTGCCCTGCTGACAACACCGAGCACGGCGAGGAAGAGGAAGATACGTACGATGGTGGCGATGCTGATACCCATGACCGAGCTTCTGTTGATTTCGGCTGCATTGTCCTTACCAGTGATGCCGGCATCGATCAAACGGTGCGCACCGGAGAAGGTGATGTAGCCGCCGACGGTGCCACCCATGAGGGTCAGGATTGCCGGGAAGAGTGGCTGAATACCGGTGGACGGCGCGACGGTGTTCTTCAGTGCATCACCTACCGGTGGCTTGACCACGATGATCACGATAAAGATGACCACGATCATGATGGCGCCGAGAACCTTCGTCAGGGTGTCCATCGCGGATTTCGCGTTCTTGAAGAGGAAAACGACGATGGCGATGGCTGCCGCGATGACATATCCGATGGTGGTCGGAATACCGAGCAGGGTGTTCAGGCCCAGCGAACCGCCGCCGACATTGCCGATGTTAAAGACGAGGCCGCCGAGCACGACCATGAAGGATACGAAGTAACCGAGTCCAGGGAGAACCTTGTTCGCGACATCCTGTCCGCGAAGACCGGTCGTACAGAGTACGCGCCAGATGTTAAGCTGTGCGACCGCTGAGAGAATGATCGATACCAGGATGACGAAGCCGAAGCTCGCCTTGTACTGGCCGGTAAATGTGGCGGTCTGTGTCAAGAAGCCAGGTCCGATCGCGGATGTGGCCATCAGAAATGCTGCTCCTAAGAGCGCGCCGCTGCTTTTTTTCTTCTCACTCATGATGAAGTCCTCCTGTTCTGGAAAAGTTCGCAGTTTCTGTGTCTTTAACTGCTGTAGAATACAGAAAACATAAGCCCCCTTCTTTTTCTGCACGTGTCTTTTTGTTTCAAATCCCCTGTTTCATGAATCCCGAAACATGTTCAGAGCGATCTTTATAACTTAAAGCAATCACTTGCTCTGATGAAATAAGTATGCGTCATGATTTGTAGAATAGCAAGTAGAAATCGAGCGTCAGTCTTTCGGATTTGGCATATCAGACATTCTGAGTATGTCTTTTAAGTTATTGCAAAATAAATAGGGCCCCGGTTTCCGGGGCCCTATTTTGAGCTTTCATCACTTCTGGATGTAATAGAAGTCGTCGTCTGGCATGGTGCCGCCGACGGACTTCGGGTTTGCGTCGAAGAGTACCTGAAGGTAGCCTGCGAGGTCGGTCTTCAGCTCGTCACCGGCGATGGCGACGATGTTGCATTTCGGGAGTGCCTTCTTCGCTACCGGTGCCTTCGCGATGATGCCGTACTTCGCGACGAGCTCTGCGGTGGCGTCGACGTCGGTGGCTGCCTTTTCTGTGGATGCCTGGTGATCGGCGATGAACTGGTCGACTTCTGCGGCACGGTTTTCGAGTACTTCGTTACGAACGACGGTGACGCCGGTGAGGAGCTTCGAATCCGGGGATACGCTCTTCCACTCGTCGGTGAGAGAGAAGGCGACCTTCAGCTGGTCGTTCTGCGCGGTGGCCACGGTTACGAACGGCTGTGGGAGGATCGCGATCTGGGCTGGATCCTGCTTCAGGAGCGCGGCGATCTCGGTGGCCTCGGACTTAAACTGCACGTCACAGTCGGTGACACCGTTCTTCTCGAGGAGATAGTTCAGTACGTACTCCGGGGATGCGCCCTGGCCGGTGGAAAGTACGGTCTTGCCGGCGAGGTCCTTCACGGACTTGATGTTCTCATCGCCGGTCACGCAGTAGAGCACGCCGAGGGTGTTGATGTCGATGGCGCTGACGCCGTGGTTCGTCTTGTTATATGCGACCGCGGCTACGTTCGCCGGGAGCAGGGCGATGTCGAGCTTGCCGGAAACGAGCTCACTCATGATGACGTCCGGCTGGCTCTGCATCTCGAAGCTGTAGCCGCTCTTCGCACCGCTCTCGACCTCACTCATGAGATTTACGAGGCCCATGGTGGTCGGGCCCTTCAGGGAGCCGACACGCAGCACCTCGTCCGAAGCTTCGCCGATGGTCAGCACTTCTGCCGCACTGGTCTCTTCGGTCTTTTCTGCGGCAGCGGTTGTTTCTGCTGCGGTTTCCGTCGCCTTCTCTGTTTCTGCAGCCGTCGTCTCCTCGGCAGCAGCACTCGTCTTCTGGTCGTCTGCATTGGCCTCGGTTACAGCTGAGGTCGTCGCCTGCGGGGTGGTGGATGCGCCACAGCCGGCGAGCATCGATGCCGCGAGTACAGCGGCGAGCATCCTATTCCAATATTTCATTTTTTTCATCATCGTCCTCCTGATCAGCATGAATGAAATTCTGGTCTCTGCCCCACGCGACACCGCATACCGTTGTAGCGAACGGGGCGATGACGCGGAAGCAGACTGATTGTGAATTATATCTCAATCATCATAATCTTATCTCGGCAGATAAGCAAATTCTAAAAGAAATACAATAGAAAAACCCGGAAAGCCGAAGCTTTTCGGGTCTGATGCACCTGAATGCACTGTGGAGATGTAATTATCGCTTGCTGAACTGCGGTGCGCGACGAGCGGCTTTGAGACCGTACTTGAACTTTCTCCAGATCGATTTTTCCTTGATTTTACGGGCTTTTTTGATGATTTTTCAATTTTCAGCCCATCTTTAAGCCCCGGGTATTTGGCTGTCAAAGTGTAATTATTGACCCGAACTGATGCCGAATGCTTCATTCACAACCGGCAAAAGATCCTCAGGTTGATTATACTTTACCTTGGCATATATATCCATAGTTGTTTTGGAGTTCTCATGTCCCGCCAGATACTGCACCGTCTTTGGATCCACCCCTGCATAAATCAGGTTGGTAATATAGGTATGTCTCAGCTGATGAGGTGTCACCTGAAAGTCCATGGTATAAACAATCTTTGGATTATTCTTCTGATGGCTGCCCAGTTTAGGTTTTACGGTTGTTTTAATTGATTGGCCATTGATGTACTTATATATAGTACGCTCCTTAGTAGATCTTACCGTAATGTATTTCCACACCCTCACAAACTGAGTTTCTGCCAAAGGCTCGCCATTCCTGTCAGCAATCACATAATCTGAAGTCGATTCTGCTTTTGCTTCACGAAGACAATTTGCCAGACACTTCGGAATCGGAACATCACGTTTGGCAGCCTTTGTTTTCAGTTCTTCATTTACAATCGGACGATTATGCTCTGCATGCCAGGCTCTTCTTACAGAGATATACGGAACCTTCTCATCCAGATGTACACAATCCCACTGCAAGGCTAAAATCTCCTCTCGTCTGAGACCGGAATATAATCCAATCATTACAAAAAGATACGGTGGCAGCTCCCGAATAGTATCCAACAGAATTTTCACCTGTTCATCTGTTAATGCTTCCTTATCCTTGGTGCGCTTACCACCTTTTGCCGAAAGTGTAGCTGATGGGTTGTACTCCAACACCTGACTTCTTTCTGCAGAATAGAAAATGCATTTGATCAGCATATTCAGCTTGCTGTAGGTAGATGCTGACATCTTAGAAACAGGTACAAGCAACAGACGAAGATCATCGGTGGTCACTTCATCCATGTACATATCACCAATTTTATCAATGATATGCTTCTGAACCATCTTCTCATACCCCTTCAAGGTAGTCGCGCGGATAAGTGCTGATTGCATGAACAGCCATTTCCGACAGTACTCTTCAACAGTCGGATTTTCCTTTCGGAAGATCTGATCTTCGATTTCCCTTTTGGCTTCCTTTACCTTCTGGTGCAGTTCCTCCGGAGTACTTCCAAGTAATGAAATTCTCTTTCCATCTGCATCCTTAATTCTGGTTCTATAGTAAGTGGAGCCATGCATCTCAACTGTTCCATATTCAGGAATCACTTCCTTTTTCCTTGCCATAACCGGCACCTCCCATCATATAATCGCTTTCGCATCTTAAGTATCATAGACAATCACCATAACCTCAAGGATGTCGATTATATGTAAAAGCGGAGAAGAAAAGCGAGGACTGTTCTCACAATCCCCGCTCATCAGCATTTCATATTCAGTTAATCAGTCAGCATCCCACTGAGCAAATATATCTTCCATCGCACTGGCTAATTCATGTGGCTTATTGTATTTCACCTTCGCGTAGATATCCATGGTAATTTTGCTGTTTTCATGTCCGGCCAGATATTGCACTGTCTTTGGATCCACAGATGCATGGATCAGGTTTGTGATATAGGTATGTCTGAGCTGATGAGGCGTCACCTCAAAGTCCAGACTGTAAACCACTTTTCCGTTATGAGCAGCCTTCTCCCCTAATACTGGATGAACGGTATGCTTAACTCTAACGCCATTCTCATATCGATAATAGGTACGTTCCTTCACTGTACGAGTCACAATGAACTGCCATAAGCGCTTGAACTGGGTATATGATAATGGATCCCCATCACGATTGGCTACTACATAATCAGATTCAGACTCTTTCTTTGCTTCTCTGAGACATTCAGCCAGGCAATCTGGAAGAGGAATGTCTCGATATGCTGCGTTCGTTTTAAGTTCATCAAGAATCACCGGACGGTTATTCTCTGTATGCCACGCCCTGCGAACTGTAAGGTAAGGAGCATCACAATCCAGATATACTGAATCCCATTTAAGTCCCAGGATTTCTTCTCTACGAAGTCCTGCATAAATCCCCAGCATAACAAACACATAAGGAGGTAATCCCTTGATTGCATCCAACAGCTTTTCAACCTGATCATCGGTAAGAGGGATTTTGTCCTTTTGGGCAACTCCACCACCTTTACCGGTAAGGTAAATGGTAGGATCCTTATCAATCACTCGGCTTTCTTTAGCCGCTTTAAAGATACATTTATACAGGATATTCACTGACTTGTAGACCGAAGCAGACTTCTTGGAAGCAGGAACCAGAGCTAATCTGATATCATCCACTGTTACGTCTGCCATTCGCATGTGCCCCAACGGTTCAATAATATGAATCTTCACCTTTAGGTCAGTTTACAAGGAACTACACGCAGACCGTGAAACGGGCTGCTGACAACAAACGGCGCTATGCTCCCGGCTGGGTGCATAGCACCTGTTTGTTGCGGGGGTTTCCA
>NZ_JBQHVY010000013.1:0-76948 GCF_052064255.1 Oribacterium sp. HCP3S3_B9 | reverse complement strand
GAAGGTGATCTCCGGCGGCGATAACCCATACGACATTCATGACGCAAAGTTGAGCAGTTCAGCGACAGCTCATGAGAGCAGCTCCGTGACAGCTCATGAAATCAGCAACATCGAGAGACCACTCATTTATCTTAAGAATTTCGTAATGGGGTCTGACCCCATTAAATTTTTATAAACAGAATCTAAAGTTGAAGTATAAGTCAGCCCTTGTAAACTCAAGAGTGGTGATTAAACGGCATGTGTCGAGCAAATTTATGGTGATTCCGTGAATAACGTTTGATTTTAGCACAATATTGCGTTAAACTATGGTTATGCGCAATAATTCGGATTGCGAAGTGTCCGGGTGCTCTGCTTCACGGATGCCCGTATTCCGGCCCGCTGCCCCTGAATATATAAATATATATATTCTATTTATCATGTCTGTAGTCAAGCATTTACAATATATTCGGTGGATATTTATTTCTTCGCGCGATGCATGAACGCGATCTGCAGATGCAGACATGCACGCACTTATGAATGATACAGAAGGTGTTTCTTATGGCTTTAAAATACTATGAACAGATCGACCGTGACAATACAAAAAAGCTTCGTGAACTGCTCGATGAGCTTCCATATTTCTGCACGATGTATTTCCGCGGCATCGAAACGACGACGAGCTCACGTACCCGCATCGCCTATGCCCGTGATCTGAAGATATTCTTCCAGTTTCTTATCCATGAAAACCCGCTCTATAAGGACTACTCTCCGCGTGATTTCCAGCTGGAGGACCTTGATAAGCTTAGCGTCACGGATCTCGAGGATTATCTCGAGTATATCAAATACAGAACAGATGTTTCTGAAGATAAACATGGCAATAAAATCGAAAAGGAAGTCATCAACTCGAGAACCTCGATCAAGCGCAAGGTCGCGTCGATCCGAACCTTTTACCGGTATTTATACAGAGACCGGCTGATCAAGACGAATCCGGCGGATCTCCTGCAGATGCCGAAATTAAAGGAAAAAGACATCATCCGTCTCGATGCAAATGAGGTAGCGGACCTTCTTGACGAAGTCGAGAACGGCGAAAAGCTGACCCCCCAGCAGCAGGTCTTCCACGATAAGACGGAGCTTCGGGATGAAGCTATGATGACGCTCATGCTCGGTACCGGCATCCGTGTATCGGAGTGCGTGGGCCTCAATATGAACGACGTCGACTTCAACAACGACGGCATTCACATCCATCGTAAGGGCGGCAAGGAAGTTACGGTCTATTTCGGTGACGAGGTCGAGAATGCACTCCGCCCGTATGTCGAGTGGCGGAAGCACCAGGCCACGGCGCCAGGCCATGAGGACGCCCTCTTCCTCTCCCTCCGTATGCAGCGCATGAGTGTCCGCTCCGTCCAGTACATGGTGAAGAAATATGCAAAAACCGTCACACCGACGAAGCATATCACCCCTCATAAGCTGCGCTCCACCTATGGCACGAACCTCTATAAGGAAACCGGCGATATCTACCTCGTGGCGGATGTACTCGGCCACAACGATGTCAACACCACGAAAAAGCACTACGCCGCCCTCGAGGATGAGCGTCGACGCAGTGCCCGCAACAAGGTCCATCTGCGCTCGGATGACGAGTGAGTTTATAAAAATTTAATAGGGTCAGACCCCATTAACTTCCGTTTAGATTCTGTTTAGAAAAATTTAATGGGGTCAGACCCCATCGCAAGCGCGCGGCAACAAAAAGTGGCAGGCTCCGTGATGGAGTCTGCCACTTTAAAATTCATATTCACTTCATGCCGAGTCGCACGAGACCGATGACCTTTCCGAGGATCTGGCAGTCCGGAACGATGATCGGATCCATGCTGTCGTTTTCCGGCTGGAGACGGATGTGGTCCTTTTCCTTATAGAAGCGCTTCACGGTCGCACTGTCGTCGACCAGCGCCACGATGATCTCACCGTTCTCACAGGTGTTCTGCTGCTCCACGATCACACGGTCACCGCTGAGGATACCACAGTTGATCATGGAATCACCCTTCACGGTGAGCATGAAGACCTTCTTGTTCGGCAGCATATCGACCGGCATCGGATAGTAATCCGTGATGTTCTCCTCCGCAAGCAGCGGTAGACCGGCAGCTACCGTACCGACCAGCGGAATCTCTGCGATCTCCCGCTCGGAGGATGTCACCGTCGCACTCGCGGCACGCTCCGCGAAGGAATCACGCATCGTATCCTGACGGAACTCCTTCTCCGTGATCATCAGCGCACGAGGATGCGCCGGGTCCTTCTTGATGAGGCCCATCGTCTCGAGGTCGTTAATATACGTAAATACACTGGATGTAGACTTGAGTCCGACGGCCGCGCAGATATCACGCACGGATGGCGGGTAGTTCCGCTCCAGCACGCACTGCTTGATATAGTCAAACACGGCCTGCTGCTTCGGCGTCATATGATTCGGATCTGGCTGCTTCTTATGTCTGCCCATGGTATACTCCTTTTCATTTTATGTTATTTCCATAATACCACGAACAGGCGTTCATTGCAAGACAAACATAAACATCTGTACTCAGAAATGCCATCAGAGAATCGGCATGATGACATTGACCCAGAACCAGCTGATCGGCATCACGAGGACCATCGCCGGAATCATATCCGCGGTCGGGAACATCTTAACCTTGATCATGCGGAAGCCGGTCGCGAGGAGCAGGATGCCACCGCAGGCCTTGAAGTCACTGATCATCGCCGGAGTCGTCAGCGGATAGATCACGCCAGCGAGTGCGTACAGCAGCATGAAAATAACGAACTGCGGAAGCGCGATGAAGGACACGACCGGACCGAGGAGACAGGCGAAGATCATCGCCGTAAAGATATCGAGGATGGACTTCGCGATGAGGATCGTCTGATCGCCGGTCATGCCGGCCACGATCGACCCATAGATGCCGGTGCCGCTCGCACAGAACAGCACGATGATCGTGATCAGTGTTGCACGGAACTCCTCCTCACTGATCGCGGACTCCTTTTTCGGCAGGACCTTCGAAACCACGCCCTCCATCACGGCGCATCCCTTCGCGATGAGCACACCGAAATGAATCGCGAGACCGATCGCCGTGCCGACCACCACGGAGAAGATGACCGCCGGCATATTTTCCATGAGCACGATGCTGCTGATGCCCATCGTCATGGCACAGACGCCGAAGATCATATTCAGATTTTCCTTGAAATCGAGGCTCAGCTTATGGCCGACCAGCGTGCCGACGAGTCCTCCGATCGCAACCGATAGTACATTGATGATGATTCCTGTAGGCATAGTCACAGCTCGTCCACCGATACAATCTTCTTTCCATCCGACCAGATGCGCTCGAGGTCGTAGAAGAGACGCTGCTCCTTATCGAAGATGTGCACGATGATATCGTTGTAGTCGAGGAGGATCCAGCCGCTGTTGGTCACACCCTCACGGCGGCGAAGCTCGTAGCCGTGCTGTGCCATCTTATCCTCGACCTCGTCGCAGAGTGCATCCACCTGACGGATATTGTCCGCGGTCGCGATCACGAAATAATCCGCGATGACCGACACGCCGCCGATGTCCATGATGGAGATGTCCTTGCCCTGCTTCTCCTCGAGTGCAGCGTAGACTACCTTTACCATATCCTTTGAATTACTCATTTCGTTCTCCTTTTTCTAAGGTTTTCTATGTCTGTTTAATGCCGGCGGCTGCTCGTGTACCGCTCCGGCTTGCGAAGGCCCGCCACTGTAGGAAGCCTCAGGCTGTCAGCACATCAATCCGAGACCGTCAGGCCTCTCTCCTGCATCCGTGTGCGGTAGTACTGATAGGTATCGTACGAATCCTTACAGATGTAGCCGCCGGATGCCTCGAGGTAGTGGATCGTATCGTGATTGATCTCATAGACCGCTCGCTCGAGGTCGGTAAATGCGAGCTGCCGGATCTCCGGGAGCCGTGCCGCCTTATCCCGCCGCGCCTCGATGTAGTCCGCCGTAAACACGATGGCCTCCAGAAGGCTCATGTCCGGCTTTCCCAGCGTGTGGAAGTAAATGGCAGACAGAATCTCCGGGTCCTCGATCCCGAAGCAGGTACGGGCGTACGTGGCGCCGTAGACGCTGTGAATCACCTGCGGTGCCCGCAGCATATCCTCCGTCAGCGCCACGCCGTCCTGCGCGCACGCCTTCAGGAGCTCCTCGTTCGAAAACTGCTTCGCACAGTCATGCACGAGCCCCGCAAGCTCCGCCTGACGTAGATCCACGCCATAGCGCATCGCGAGGCAGATACAGGTGAAGCTCACACTCAGCGAATGCTCATAGCGCGCCGGCTTCAGCATCGTCTGCAGCTTCGCACGGATCTCCAGGATGTTCTCCAGATCGGTCTTTCCGTTCCCCGTAGCTATATGATTTCCCATAGTGCTCCTTTTCGTAAATGTTCTTTCAGCTGCCCCGGAGGAACCGGTCTCGGAGTACTGTGCCTCCATTGCCGGCCCCTCCGGGCAGCGCTCTGCACTGAACTTCAGCGATACAGCTGATGCGCCTCGATGTACGTAGCGACGGCCGCCGGCACGAGCGCGGTGATGTCCTCGCCGCGCGCCGCCCGCGCACGGATCTCCGTACTCGAGATATCCATCTCCTCGAACGGAAGCACCGCGACATCCGCGCCATAGCACTCCTCGAGATAACGCACCTGCGCCCCGAAGCTCCGCGGCCGGTCCGCATACTCCCGCTCCGCCGCCACCAGCGTTGCAAGACGCAGGATCGTCTCCGGCGCATGCCAGCGCTCGAGCTGGTAGAGGGAGTCCGAGCCGACGATGAAGTAGAAGTGTACGTCCGGATACCGCGCATGCAGTATGGTCAATGTCTCTGACGTGTAGGTTTCACCGCTCCGTTCCATCTCGAGCCGTGACAGGCGGAAGCCCGGATGACCCTCGATGGCGAGCGCCGTCATCGCCGCACGATCGGCGGCCGGACTTACCTTCCGGCTGTGCTTCAGGTACGGATCCCCGGCCGGCATAAACCAGACCTCATCGAGCGAGAGCTGAGCCTTCGCACACTCCGCAAGCGCGATATGCGCCTTATGGATCGGGTCGAAGGTCCCGCCCATGATCCCCACGCGTTTCCTGTGCTCCTTCTCCATCGGCTGCCTCACTTTCTATCCGCACCCGGACTGAAATCCAGCTGCACAGCATAAACCATCTGTGCAGCCTGTCCCGTCGTACGTACCCACATCCGTGGATGCATCCTCACAGCGATCACTCGCCGTCAAACTCGTTATCGAACTCCTCGTCGTCTTCCTCGACGAAACGAAGACTGAAACCGCCAGATCTCGCTGCATTCTTCGCATCCGCGATCTCCTGCTTGTGACCAGGACGCTTCGTACCCTTCGTCTGCTTCTCGAGCTCTGCCTTCGAGGTCTCGTACTTCCGCTTCTTGAAATCCGGATTCGGCTTATACAGCACGATCTTCCGACCGATCACCTGTACCACCTCGGACTGTGTACGTCCCGCAAGTGTATAGGCGATCTCGTTCGCATCATCATCGCAGTTCTTCAGAATATTGATCTTGATGAGCTCGTTCTTCACGATGTTCTCACGAACCGCATCGATAAACTCCGGTGTCAGGCTGTTCTTACCGATGGAAAGCACCGGCTCGATGGTCATAGCTGCGCCCTTCAGCTGGGAACGCATCTTACTGTCTCTGATATATTTCTTCATTTTATTCTCCTGTGTTCAACGATTTCACCTTCCCATGCCCCGGATCAGACTCCTCGACCGCTGCGTCCGGTGAAACCGTACATCTCTGTTCCCGCTTAGTTCTCTGTGTCATCCTCGTCGCTGAGCTCGAGGGCCTCTGCGTAGTCGTTCTCGTTACCCTCGTCGTAGCCAATACCTTCGTCCTCGACCTCGTCACCCTTCTCCGCATGTCGCTTCGGGAAGGCCAGATCGATGGCCGACTGGAGGTCGCCCTCCTCATACGCATCGGTATCATAGAACTCGAAGGTATGACCATAGATCTTGATGGTATCGCCCTCCTGGATGCCCATCTTCTTCAGCTTCCGGATGATGCCCTGATCCACCAGGAACTGCTGGAAGAACTCGAAGCCCTTCTCTGCCTGCAGGTTCGTATAGCCGAGCATCTTCTCGATCTTCGGACCCTCGACGGAGTAGGTATCCGCATTCAGCTTCTTGAACTCGATCGCGAGCTGCTCCTTATGACCGAGCGTCTCGAGATCGACCTCGCTCTCATAGACCTCCGTCTTCTCCGCACCCGCTGCCTCGACATAGGTCCAGGCGGCCTCGAGCAGATCACGAAGACCGGTATTCGTCGCTGCAGAAATTGCAAAGACCTTCACACCCTGTGGCTCGTAGATCTCCTTGATGCGCGTGAGTGCACAGTCCGTCCCCTGCTCATCGATGATGAGATCCGTCTTATTGCATGCGATGATCATCGGCTTCTGAAGAATCCGCGGATCATACTTCGCGATCTCATCATTGATCGTCCGAATATCCTCGACCGGATCTCTGCCCTCTGAGCCGGAAGCATCGACCACGTGGATCAGCACCTTACAACGCTCGATATGACGCAGGAACTCGTGACCGAGGCCGACCCCCTCCGAGGCACCCTCGATGAGACCCGGAATGTCCGCCATGACGAAGCTGCGGTCGCCCTTCAGGCCGACCACACCGAGATGCGGCGTCAGCGTCGTGAAGTGATAGTTCGCGATCTCCGGACGCGCATTACTGCACATCGAAAGAATCGTCGACTTACCCACGTTCGGAAGACCGACGAGACCGACATCCGCGATCACACGAAGCTCCATCTGTACCCAGAGCTCACGGGAATCCTGACCCGGCTGCGCGAACTTCGGTGCCTGCATGGCCGGTGTCGCGAAATGCATATTACCAAGACCGCCCTTACCGCCCTTCAGCAGAACCATACGCTGGTTCTCGCCGGACATATCCGCGATGATCTTCTTCGTCTCGAAATCACGAATGATCGTTCCCTCCGGAACACGGATCACCAGATCCTGACCATTCTTACCATGCATACGCTTTCCGCCGCCTTCTTCACCCGGCGTCGCGATATACTTCTGACGATTACGGAAATCCTCGAGCGTATTCAGACCCTTATCCACCTCGACGATGATATCACCGCCCTTACCGCCATCACCACCATCCGGACCACCCGCCGGCACGTACAGCTCACGACGGAACGACACATGACCATTTCCGCCCTTACCACTCTTGATGAAAACCTTTGCAATATCTGCAAACATAGAATCTTTCTCCTTTCCCGACTGTATCCTAGCGCCAGCTACAGAAGCCGTCGCTAACAACCGGAGAGCCATTAATATAACAGATACATTATATACTATGTATTCACAAAACAGAAGCCGAAGCATGGCGGGCACTAGCTTGCGCATTCAAAGAACAGGTTCTGCTTTATGGTCCGTGTTCTGGCATACAGCTTGCTGCTATGACAGACACGAACCATAAAGCAGGTTCTGTACTTTGAACTAAGATTTATCACGAGGGTGCCCTTAGGGCGGGCCCATCGTGATGCCATAGTGGCGAACGTATTCAGAGTTTTGCCTATGGCAAAACATCTTTACGCAGTGCCCACCATGTTCGGCTTCGTCCGGTATACACAATAATGTAGCAAAAACCCTGTACTGAAGATTCAGTACAGGGTTTGATTCTTGTAGAAGCGCTCAGTAAATTACTCAGCATCCACTGGCATAACGGAAACCTGCTTCTTGTCTCTGCCGAGGCGGCCGAACTTAACGACGCCATCAACCTTTGCAAAAAGAGTGTAGTCATTGCCGAGACCTACATTAAGACCCGGGTGAATTCTAGTTCCGTTCTGCTTGTAAAGAACATTGCCAGCCTTTACGAACTGACCATCTGCTCTCTTCTGTCCAAGTCTCTTGGACTCCGAATCTCTACCATTCTTGGTAGAGCCCATACCTTTATGATGAGCCATGATTATCCTCCAAAAAACAAACTGATTAGCCGATAGAATCGATCTTTACTTCTGTAAAGAGCTGTCTGTGACCATTCTTCTTATGGTATCCAGACTTTCTCTTGTACTTGTAAACGATTACCTTCTTGGCCTTGCCATTCTTAGTTACAGTGGCAGATACCTTAGCACCATCAACGACCGGTGTACCGATCTTCATAGCGCCATCATTAAGAACAAGCACCTGATCGAAAGTAACCTTGTCGCCTTCCTTTACATCAAGCTTCTCAACTCTAATGATATCGCCTTCGCTTACCTTGTACTGCTTTCCACCTGTAAGGATTACTGCATACATTACGAGGGTCCTCCTTTTTATCATTACTCGCTGGCTTCGGTGGTGTTTTCACACACTTCTACCTCGCCACGCGGCATACTCATATAAATTACTCTTCCATACTCGATTTGTCAATAAGTTTTGCAAAATTTATTTCACAGGATTCGACCCTCCGTAACAGTTAAGACGACAGGGAGGGGACCCGGAGGGCCCCATCATCTGAACGGTTACGACCTCCGGGCCTTATTCGATCAGTTTCCGATAGTACGGATAGTTCGCCGTCACCTCACTCACCGACACGTTATTCGCGCCGGAGTTCTCATGGATAACGATCATGTTTCCGTTGCCGGCCCACTGCAGGAACATCACGACATGCGAGTCCGCGCCGACACGAACGATGATATCGCCCGGCTGCAGCTCCGATCGCCGGATCTTCTGTCCCTCACCGATGAGCGTCGCCGTACTGCTCGCACCATTCAACCGTTTCCCGATCGCCGACCAGTAGACCCACTGTACCCAGCCGGAGCAGTCGAGCCCCCGCAGCACACGTCCCTTATAGTCCGCCTCGATGACACGACCGAAGCCGTTCTTCTCATAGCTCGCCGCACTCGCCTTTCCGCCCCAGTAATACGGGATCTTGCCGACCGATGAAAGCGCAAATTTGATAACCGCCTTCCGCGCCTCTGAAATATCGTCCGGCAGCGAGGACAGGTACTTCGAGATCTCCTCCTCTGTCAGCGGCTGCTTCGGATTGATGGTCGAGATCGAGAGACCATAGGTCTTGAACCAGTCCTGCGAAATCAGCTTCTGCACATAGCCCATCTGCTCCTCGGTCCATCCATTCCAGCCATTCCGCGCGAGCGCTGCATCGAGGCTCTTCGTCGCCTCGTTTTCGTCCTGATCATCCGCCGAGAGCGCCACCGTGCGGAGGCCCTTCGCATCCTCGAAGCCGTAGATCGTCACCTTCACATAGAGGTCCACATGCCCCGGACAGTAGTTCTTGCTCTTGACATCGGTCTCCGTGTTCGCGCTCTGCTTCTCCTCTTCGGCTGCGAGGCTCTGCTGCACGAGCTGGCGAAGCGTATTCTCGTCCATGTTCTTGAGCTGCTCCCCCGTGAAGGTACCAATCACGGTCTGCGCGCTGTCGGCCAATGCAGTCGTCGACTGAACGTCACCACCCACACTGCTGTTCGCGCCCGCTGCGGTTGTCGCCTGCTTATTCACCTCATCGATGCCCTTACCGGCTTCGTAACCCGCATAGCGCTTCTTTTTCTGTCCGTTCTCGTCCGTCTCGTACGTCGTATCCTCGGTACTCGTCGGCGTCGTCTGAGAAACGGCAGCCTGCGTCTCACTCGCTTCGGTCGAAACCGCTGCTGTCTCCGGCACCGCACTCGCGGCTGCAGTATCACTGTCTCCGAAGACCAGCATGCTGCTGGTCAGGGAAGCTGCTGCACGCGCGTTTTTCTGCGCCTCCGCATACTCCCTCGCCGTACCATAGCTGCCCGGCGCACCATAGTGAACGCCATCCAGTGATGCTAGCGTCTCCTGCGCGGCCTGCGCCATCGTGCCCGCCGTTCCATCGGTATCCGAAGTGTCGAGGTTACCCAGCTCCCGAAGTGATTTCAGTCCGGAGAGTAAACCGGAGCGACCGGTCGTAGCGCCCTGTGTGCTGCGCGTCGACATCTTCTTCACCGGCTTCATCGCCCCGAGCACCAGCATGCCACTGTTGCCGGACGCGGCCTGCGTCTGTGCGGCTGCCGCCTGGGTCTGGGACTGGGTCGGTGCAGCAGTCTGTGCCGGTGCTGCCGTCTGTGCGACTGCCTGCGTCTGGGCTTCCGTCGAGGCCGCCGCACTCTCCGGCACACTCGTCACTGCACTCTGGCTGCCTGCGCTTCCGCTGCCGCTGCCATCCGAGTGAAAGATGATCCCCTTGCCGCCGGCATTGCCCTCGGCGTCGGTCTGGGTTTCATAGTTCTTCATCTCCGCCGTCGTCGTGGTGCTGTCACCCGTCAGATTCAGTACCTGCTGGTTCTCAGCGGAAATCGCCGCGCTGCCCGCGGACAGTGCGTCCTGCGTGAGGAGTCCCTCGCTCCGGTTCGTCGCCGCCTGAAGCTGCAGCTTCAGCGCAGCCAGTGCCTCCTCGACCTTCTTCGCATCATCCGCCTCTTCCTTCGCCGTCCGGTTGATACAGCCGCTGTCGTAGTAGACCTTGCCGATGCTGATCGTGTAGCTTCTGGACTTGCTGTACAGCTCCTCACAGTACTTCTCGAAGGTATCGACGTCGAGGTAGTTGTGTGCGTAGCAGTACACGGACGCCATCGCCATGATGTCCTTGACGTTCGAGTACTCGTTCACCTGCTCGCCATCTGCGTTGTAGAAGGAGACATTGACATTTTTAAAGTTCGGGATGTACCAGGTCGAGGCATCATTCGGATCCTGCCCGCCGGCGTTCGGGTTATACTTACCCATGACGCGGCTTGAGCTCACGCCGAGGCGCTTCGCGAGATTGAGTGGCGAAACGCCCGCCTCATCGTAGATCTTCGCCAGGTACTCGTTATCCGCCGTCATCAGCTTCTGGTACACCTCACCGGCGTAGCTGTGGATGGTATCGCTGGTATCCGCGCCGTCGCGGTAGAAGTACGCGAGGTTCAGCTTATCCGGCGCCGGCTGGAACTGCGACGCGCTCTCGCTGTCCATGAGGTTCGCGAGGGAGGAACGCAGCCCACCGAAATTGAGGCCGTTCGCCTTCGGCAGCTCGCTGAGGGTGGCCAATGTTTCCTCCTCGACGACAGTCTCGGCCTCTGTTTCTGCAGCCGCCGTCTCTGCCGGTGCAGCGCCGTAGTGCTGCGCCGCGATGGACACAACAAGACCGGCAGCCAGTAAAACTGCTGTGGCTGCCGTCTGCTTTTTATTCATATGTAAATGGGAATCTTTAATTTTCATAGGCTTCATCATAGCACAGCTCAGCGCCCGAAAATTTTAATTTTTCTTGAATTTCAGCGAAGGGTCCCCTGCCTTAACTGTTATATTTATTCCGAAGCTTCGTCAGAAGCTCCTCGAAATACGCCGGATACGGCGAGCTGAACTCGACGTACTCCCCGGTTCGCGGATGAACGAAGCCCAGCACCTGCGCATGGAGACATTGGCCCTGAAGATCAAACGGGCACTTCTTCGGCCCATAGATCTCGTCCCCGAGCAGCGGATGACCGATGGAGGCCATGTGCACACGGATCTGATGCGTACGCCCCGTCTCGAGCGTGCACTGTACGAGGGTGTAGGCCCCGCCGAAGCGCTCGAGTACGTGATAGTGCGTCACAGCCGGGCGGCCGTTCAGCTCATCGATGGCTTGCTTCTTCCGGTCCTTCTTCGAGCGGCCGAGCGGTGCATCCACGGTGCCCTCGTCCTCCCGGAGGTTCCCGACCACGATCGCCACATAACGGCGGGTGATGGAGTGGACCTTCAGCTGCGCCGCGAGTGATTTATGAGCCTGATCATTCTTGCAGACCACGAGCAGTCCCGTCGTGTTCATATCGATGCGGTGGACGATGCCCGGACGCATCACCCCGTTGATGGAGCTCAGCTCCGAACCACAGTGATACATCACCGCATTCACGAGCGTGCCCTGCGCATGCCCCGCCGCCGGATGCACGACCATCCCCTTCGGCTTATTCACGATCAGCACATCCTGATCCTCGTAGATGATATCGAGCGGGATGTTCTCCGGCTCCACGTCGAGGGCCACCGGTGCCGGCAGGTCCAGTGACAGCACATCGCCCGCCTTCAGCTTCGTACTCGCCTTCGCCGGCTTCCCGTTCAGAAGGATACGCTTCTCCTTCAGCAGCTTCGCCGCATAGCTCCGCGAGATTTCCGGCTCCTTCAGCGTCGCGAGATACTGATCGATCCGGACCGGACACAGCGCCGATGGTACACGGATTTCTACGAAATTCATCTCACACCTCTTTGCTGCGATGCAGGAAGCCAAGTTCCTCATCCTTATAGTAGAAAAGGAAAAGCACGACCATCAGGGCGCAGCCCACCGTAACGTAGATATCGGCGACATTGAACACAGGAAAATCGATCGGGCTGAAATAGATGAAATCGACGACATACTGCTGACGGACACGATCGATGAAATTACCGAGCGCACCCGAAAAAATCAGCTCGCATACGAGCAGCAGCGGCAGAAAATGCCGGTCTCCCTGCGGGATGCGGTGCACGACATAGACGATGCCGCACAGCACCACCACGGTGATGATATAGAAGAAAATCTGTGCCCCCTGCAGGCTGCCGAACGCTGCCCCGCGGTTCTCGATATACAGAAGGTACAGCACATTCCGGATGATCGGCACACGGTCTGCCCCCATGAGATGCTCTACCGCAAGCTGCTTCGTGAACTGATCGAGACCGACCAGCAGCAACGCAAGCAGCAGAAAAATACCCCAACGTTTCAAATTCTCTTTCATCTTACTCCCTGTTTTCCAGTGCTTCGCCCGCCTTTCACGGCCGCCGCACGGTTCTCATCCCGTGGCATAAATCAGCGCACCGACAGCGCCCGGCCCGCACTCCATGTTTTGTTCTCAGTCTGTCTGCATGATGGACCGAAGCCCCTCGAGCATCTGCGCATCCGACACGGCAAGATCGATATAGGCCTCGCCGAGCTGCCGAAGCAGGATGAAGCGCACATGACCATGGTCCATCTTCTTATCCTTCCGCGTCGCCTGGAGGATCTCCTCCTGGTTCATCGCCCGGCAGCGGGTCTCGAGACCGACCGTCGCCATCAGTCGCTCAATGCTGTCGACCTCCGCCGCCGTCATCGTCCCGGAAATCTGCATCGCCGCGAGACAGCCGAACGCCACGCACTGGCCATGGCTGTAGCTGAAGTTCGAGCACTTCTCGATCGCATGTCCTAAGGTATGACCGAAGTTCAGCAGCTGACGCTCCCCCTTCTCGGTCGGATCGACCTCGACCACCGCACGCTTGATGAGATTACTCTGGTAGACGGTCTCCATCAGTACGGCCATATCCCGAAGCTCAAGCTCCGCCTGATGTGCCTTCAGGTAGTCAAAGTAATCACGGCTCCGGATAAGGGCATGCTTGATGACCTCCCCCATACCGGAGGCATACTGGATCGCATCGAGACTCCGGAGCGTCGCCACATTGCTATAGACGAGGGACGGCATGTGGAAGGCACCGACCATGTTCTTATAGGCACGGAAATCCACGCCCGTCTTTCCGCCGATCGAGCTGTCGACCTGTGAAAGCAGGGTCGTCGGAATCTGAATGAAACGGATCCCGCGCATATACGTTGCTGCCGCAAAGCCCGTCATATCACCGACGACACCACCACCGAGGGCGACGAACACATCATTTCGGTCGAAGCTCGCCTCGACCGCCGCCGCATAGATCTCCGCGATGGAATCTGTATTCTTATGCTCCTCCCCCGGCACCAGCACCAGCTCATGAAGCTCACGGAAGCACGGACGAAGCGCCGCGCGCACCTCCTCGAGATACAGCGGTGCCACATGCGCATCCGTCACGATCAGCGCACGCCGCTCACGAAGCCCCAGCGTCTCTACAGCCGCTGCCAGCCCCGCGAAACTCTCCTCGATATAAATCGAGTAGGAAAAAGCCCCCTGATACATCACATCTAATTCTCTCGCCATCGATCGATCCCCCTGCAAAAAACTCTTCTCATTCTATCATACAGATCCCATAAAATACAGTTCAGAAAACTACTCACTGAGATACCTTACAGTTACATCCGTAATCTTTCAGGCAGGTGCCCCGGAGGGCCGGCAACAGAAGCCATACGGAGCGGTCGTGAAAGATCAAGCAGGAGCCCCTTAGCGGCACTTGGTGTTATCTCTCCTTGGAACCCTCTGCAACGCTGAGTTTTCATAAAGAAAACTCAGCGTTGCAGAGGGCCTAGTGCCGCTTAGGGGCTTCGGCTTAGAGCTTTCCGAGCGCGCAGTACTGTGCTTCTGTTGCCGGCCCTCCGGGGCACCTGTCCTAAGATGTAAAAAACGGAGGGACCTGCGTCCCTCCGCCCTGTATCCGTTTCGATTAAACCCGAAGATTCAGACCACCGATGTTTACATCTGCGCTCGCTGCCAGAATATTCTGGAAATCACCGGACAACTCCACATTTGGCGGTGTCGCGATGAAAATATAGTTCGAGATCTTCTGAAGATTTCCCTCCAGAGAATACGCTGCACCGGATGTGAAATCGATGATGCGCTGCGCGATCTCCATATGAAGGCCCTCCATATTGAGAACAACGGCCTTCCCCTGAAGCAGGTAATCACAGATCTCTCTGGAATCATCCATCGAGGTCGGCTTGATCATGGTGACCTCCATACCTCTATGTGTCGGCTGCGGCTGTGCCTGTGACTTTCTGGAGAAAAGTGTCGGCTTTAACGGGCGATCCTCTGCCCCGTCGTCGTCCATATCCTGCGACTTTGATCTCGTGAAGATGTTACCACCACGCTGTGACTCTTCATAATAATCGTCGTCATAATTATAATCGTCATCCAGATCGTAATCATCATCCTGATCGACGCGCATGGATTTCATGATATTACTGATAAAGCTCATTTACTTAACCCCCGTGTACACACAGTTTCCCTACTATTCATAAGGTCTATTTTATACAATTATCGTTCCTTGTCAATAAATACAACTCCGTGTTCTGACATGAAAACACAGAATAGTGAAATTTTACACCATTTTCACGGCTTGTAAAGTCTTAAATCACTGGTAAACGAGCTGTCCGTCCTTCACGAGTGACGCATTCAGTACGATATGATCATAGACCGAGATGCCGTAATCTGTATTCTCGGCGACGACGAGGTAATCCGTGTTCTGCTCGATCGGCACGATCTGTCGGAAGATGCAGTAGCCACGGTTGATGTTGTAGACACCCTGCAGGGACTTCACCGGTCCCACCGGATAGGTCATCGTCGGGTCGAGCTGACCGCTCGCCGCCGCTTCCGGTCGCACGAGGATGTTATTCGTTCGGATCGAACTCGTATTACTGTCATCTGGAATGCTGAGGTAGCAGTACTGATCATCGATACGGTAGATGTCCGTCGGTACGAACTCGACGGAAGCACCGGAACCATCCTGAGCCACGGCCTCACGATAGAAGCCGGTGCTGCCATCCGGCCCCGTCGTCTTAAACGCCTTCGGAACGATATAGAAATCCTTCTCCGTAACCGCGGTCACTGGAATCTTGAGTCCCTTCTGATCATTCGTCACGATATCGAACTGGATGAAACGCTCGTCACAGAACTGTTCCATCAGCTCTGTAAAATCGAGCTGACCATAGCTGTTTCCATCCTTGCCCGTAAAGACCTGAAGCGTCGCGTTCACCGTCAGATCCGATTCTGTAAAGTGAACCTTTACACTCTTCACATCCTGATACTTCGCCTTCCCTGCGTCATCGAGCTGGAACACGAGGCTCCACTTCTCACTGGTGATCAGCTTATACACCGGCTGACCGCTCTCTATCAGCGCACCCGGCTTCGTGATGTTCCGCTTATAGCCACTCATCGTGAAGAGATCCGCAGTTACTGCGTCTGCCGTCAGCGCCTCATCACCGTCGATGGTATACGAGACCACTCCGGCCTGATCTGCACTCACCCTCACATAGTTGATACCGAGCTTCTGCAGTACATCATCGAGGTCCTGCGCATTCGCTACGCTGGAGTACTCGAGTGCAGACGCATCGAGGGCGTACTTCGTATTATACAGTGCAGAGAAATTGCTGTTTTTAAAGGACTGTGAAAACTGGGACAGACGATAGCGGATATCCGAGATCTGCTCACTCGTCATCTCCGTCGTAAGCTCCGGATGCTCCTTCAGATAGGACTGGAGTGCACCGGTCTCATCGATGGTATAGACATCACTGCCGACAGCCACTCTCCGGCCATCCTGGATATAGTAGTGCACATAGCCGGAGCTGGTTGCATTCACGGCCTGCTCCTGACGGATGGCGATGCCTGTATACTGCTGGTCACGGACGATGCTCCCCTTCTGAACCTCATAATATCGAATCTGGTCCCGGGAAACATAGGAGTATACACTAAAAACAATGTAGAGAAAGATAATCGCGAAGATTATCATCCCTACATTGAATTGAAATGGTCTTCTGTATTTAGCTGTAGATTTTACTTGCTGTTTAACGGCCATTGTGAACTGTGGATTAAAGCGCGATCGCTACATCCTTCTTAACGCTGTCAGGAAGATCCTCGGCATCCATCGATACGCTCAGTACGAAGGTTACCTTGTACTTATCGCCGAGATCCTCTAAACGCTTGATGCAGTTTGTGATATCTGCGCCCTCAAGAGAAGAAAGCTTAAGGAAGCTGTCCAGGAACATGTACTCAAGGTCGTGATCCTGAGAAATAATACCGCTTACGAAGCCGATGAAAGCATCTTCGGAATCGATTGGGAACTCATTTACGTTAATAAGACGGATCTTATTACTGAGCTCATACATATGCTGTGCCGACTTATCAAGGAAATCCACGCTGCCGTTGGCTTCCTTCACTACTGAGTTTGCCTTATCAAGAAGCTGCTTGGTCTTACCTTTGCCTCTCTTGCCTACAATCAACTGTACCATAGTCAAGTACCTCCTAACTTTTGTAGGTTTAGTATATCTCATTCGGGGGTCTAATTCAAGGAGCAATCACAGAACATGGCTTCTAAAAATCCGAGCGCACACCCCGGAGAGCCGGCACCAGAAGCACAGTACTGCGCGCTCGGAAAGCTCTAAGTCGAAACCCATAAGCGGCACTAGGCCCTCTGCAATCACTGAGTTTTCTTTATGAAAACTCAGCGTTGCAGAGGGTTCCAAGGAGAGATGGCAAGGAGACGATGCCATCAGAAGCGCCTACGGCGCGGGCATCGTCGTTTGATTTTGCCACCACGGTGGCAAAACGGCCTCGCCGCCCGGGGGCATCCATGCGCTGAAGGCGCATGGATATTTACCAAGTGCCGCTAATGGGTTACGACTTGATCTTTCACGACCACTTCGTATGGCTTCTGGTGCCGGCTCTCCGGGGTGTAGCTCAGTGGATCTTCTCCAGTAGCATCGTCATATTTGCGTAGAGATCATCGCGGGTTTTCGCCTTCATGACGGTGCTGATGAACTCCTCGCCGGTGGCTTCTTTTTCCGTCGCCTGGGTGAGGCAGTAGCCGGCGGCCTTTGTGGTGCCGGTCTTTCCGCCGAGGACGCGGAGGCCGTCCGGTGTCTCGACTTCACCAAGCATGTACTTGTTCGAGACGGTCCACTCCTGCTTCTTCGGCATGCCGTTCGCGTCCTTGTACTCCGGATCGTAATGCACGCTTCCGACGATCTCACGGAAGGCGTCATACGCGAGGGCTGCATGCAACGTCAGGTAGATATCATACGGCGTCATATAGTGATTCTCGTCCGGCAGTCCGTTCACGTTTACGAAGTGACAGCCGGTGGCACCGATCTCCATTGCCGTTTCATTCATCATCTCCACGAAGGCGTCAACGGAGCCGGCCGTGGCCTCCGCGACAGCCACCGCGGCATCATTTCCGGACGGCAGCAGCATACCATAGAGAAGCTCCTCGATGGTGAGGGTCTCGCCCGGATGGATATAGGCCATGGAGGATCCGGAAACCGTGATTTTCGAGTTCTGCGTGACCGTGAACTCCTGCTGCAGGTCGTCGACATGCCGGAGGCACACGAGGGCCGTCATCACCTTCGTGATGGATGCCGGGTAGGTGCGGACATACGGATTCTTCGAGACGAGCACCTGTGGATCGTCGCCCTCGTTCGAGACGAGAAGGGCTGCTTCTGCTGTGAGGCCGTCTGCCCCGACCGCCTGCTTCGCATCTGGAAGCGCGAGTCCCTTCGAGAAGCCATCTGCGTGCTTCCCGGAGACGTCGCTGACGCTGACCGCATTCATGCGGGTGAGTCCCATGCGGATGTCATAGCTGTGCTCCAGCTTCTTTCGCCCGCAGCCGGCGAGCGGTATCATAAAAAGCAAGCATAAAAGAAACGGAAGGAGTCTTCGCTGGAAGCTCCCTCCGGATGGTTTCATGCTGCGATCGCGATTCTTTCGATTCTGTCTAAGCATGTATCTGTTTATCTCCTGTCGTAATCTTTGTTGCCCTGATCTCGCACCGAGCGGACCGTGAAACCGTACCGACGCGCTGCGCTTGCAGGCAGCGGTTTCAGCCGGGCCATGGTCAATGTCTACATCAGATGTTTCGCCACTCGAGATCGCCACGCTCCAGCGCCTTGATCAGAAGCTCGGCGGTCGCGAGGTTCGTCGCGATCGGGATATTGTAGCTGTCGCACAGACGAACGATGGAGTTGACCTCCGGCTCCTGTGCCTTCACATGTAACGGGTCACGCAGGAAAATCACCATATCGAGGTTTCCCTGCTCGATCTGTGATGCCAGCTGACGAGCGCCGCCCGTCTCTCCCGGAAGGAATTTATGTATACGAAGATTCGTGACCTCCTCGATGAGGAGTCCGGTGGTACCGGTCGCATAGAGCTCATGCTTGCTCAGGATGCCACGGTAGGCGATGCAGAAGTTCTGCATCAGCTTCTTCTTTGAATCATGTGCGATTAATCCGACATTCATTATTGAGACCTCTCTGACCTTACTTTTTCATTGTACAACATAGAAGCATGACGCCCTTCAAAAAGGAACGTTGATTCACGCACGATTGCTTCTCTGCAATGCTACATTTAACACGATGCCCATACCGGCATAGACGGAAACCAGTGAACTTACGCCTCTCGAGAAAAAAGGAAGTGTGATGCCGGTATTCGGGAAGATTCCCGTGGTTACCGCAATGTGCGTATAGGTCTGAAATCCGATCCATGCCATCATACCGACACAGATCAGACGTCCACTGAGATTTCGAGCCTTCCTTGCTATTATAAGACATTCTACGATAATCAACAAGAATAATATGATAATTATCAGCGATCCACGGAAGCCGAGCTCCTCTCCCACGACTGCAAAAATGAAGTCATTATCCTCCTCCGCGAGGAAATTACCGTTTTTCACGGAAAAAATGGAGCTGTTGTAGAGCCCCTTGCCCGTCAGCTTTCCGGAGCCGATCGCCATCATGGAGTACATCTGCTGGTAGAAGGTCTGCGTGTTCTCCGACGGGTTCAGGAAGGTCAGGATACGCTGTGCCTGATAGCCACGCAGCAGCGGGATCTTATCATAGAGGCCCGACCGGAACAGATAGACGAAGATCAGGGCGAAGGGAACGATGGCGAGGACCACACCGAGGATCCACCGGAAGCTGATATCCGACGCAAAGACCATGGCCGCTACGATGATCGTGATGATGATACTCGTACTCAGGTTCGGCTGCAGAAGGATCAGCAGGATCGGGATCATAAACCACACGAAGGCCATCAGCACGATGTGCGGCAGATTGATCTGGTCCTTCGCCCGCTGAAAGTAGGCAGCGAAGAACACGATGAGTCCGATCTTCACGAACTCGGCCGGCTGGACCTGTCCGATGACCGGCAGCTGTATCCAGCGGACCGCATCGTGTCCGGCGGCGGTTCCGTAGATCAGAACACCCGCGAGGAGCAGGACGCAGAACAGGTAGATCAGATTCGCCTGCTGCACGATCCAGCGATAGTCCACGAGCGACAGGGCGATGCAGATCGCCAGCCCGGCGAAGGAACCCAGGATCTGACGCACGACCTGTACGTCCCGAAAGCTCTCGGCACCGACCGCGGAGCGCATGACGAGCACGCCGAAGATGTTCAGCACGATCATATAGAGGACGAGCCGGAAATCATAATGCTTAAAATTGTAATCAAACCTCATATGTCTACTCTTCTATGAATGACTGCCTGTGCTGCGCAGCGCCTGTTGCCTACACATGCGCACGCGCACACACGGAAAGGAAGGTGACGATGCTTAGTCGGAAACATTGACCGAGGAAACGTAGGACGCATCCCGTGAAAGGATGGCCTCGAGACTGTCCTTGCCATAGCAGTAATTGTATACGTTGTTTGCGAGACTCGCGGCGTTACCGGAGGAATATCCGTACAGGATGTTCACGGTGACGGCGATCTCCGGATTGTCATACGGCGCGTAGGAAACGAAAACCGCATGGTTACCACGGTCCTCACGCTCCTCTGCGGTACCGGTCTTACCGGCGATCGGGATATTCTGACCGCTGAAGACGTTCTTCGCGACACCATCCGTGATCATCTCACGAAGTCCGGTCTGCACCGCGTTCCAGGTTACCGTGCTGAACTCAAGCTGGTCCTTCACCTTCGGCTCGATCGTACGAAGCACGTTTCCGTCGGAGTCCGTCACCTTGTCGAGGATCGAGAGGTCGAAGACTGTGCCACGGTTTGCGACAGCGGTGATATAGCGGGCGAGCTGCACGTTATTGTATGCATGATTACCCTGACCTATCGCAGAACGCTCCGGATCGTAATCCGAGATGTGCGGCTTCGTCTCATCGATTTCGACGCCCGAGAGGGAATCGAGTCCGAAGGCAGCGGCGTACTTTGCGATCCGCTCGAGACCGAGAGTCTGGCTGTAGATGCCGTTCGGATCCGTCGCCAGTCGATGGCCGACCTCGGCGAAGAAGAAGTTGCAGGAGTTCTTGATACCATCGATGATATTCTCCTCCCCATGCTTCTCCGGGTAGATCCAGCAGCGGATGTTCGGTACGACGTCCTTGTAGATACCGGTACAGTCGATGATGGTCGAGAGGTCGATGACGCCCTCTTCCATCGCCGCGATCGAGGTGATCGGCTTGAAGGTCGAACCAGGTGCGAGCTGGGTCTGGGTTGCGTTGTTGAGAAGCGGCAGGGACAGGTCCTTGTTCACCTTCGCGAGGTAATCACTGTCCGTGATCCGGTTGTTGTCGAAGCCCGGATAGGTCACGAGGGCCCGGATCTTTCCAGTCTTCACATCCGTCACGACGACCGAGCCGTTGCACGGATCCAGCGCAAGCTGTGCCGGGGTCAATGCAATCTGCCGGACCTTCTTCACGAGGAAGGTGTAGGCATAGTGCGCGTCGCCGGTTGAAAGCTGCAGGTAGGCCTGTGCATCCTCCGGGAGAACGCCCTGCTCGAAGAGGGCCATCAGTAAGAGGTAGCCCTGAAGGGTGTTGTCCGCGATCGCGTACTTATAAAGGACCTTGTCAAAATCCGTATCGTCCCGGAGCCGCACCATCAGCTGCTCGACGAGCAGCTGGTAGATGTTCTCGGTATCATAGTAATCTTCGGAAAGCGACAGCTTCGAGGTATCGAGCCACGCCTCCTCGAGGCCGGCGATGATGAAGTCGTGGAGACTGATGGTGTCGTTTCGCCATGCCTGGTAGGCCTCCGAATCCTTAAACTTCTGATTCGAGCTCTGAATCATACCCGAGGCGTCACTCAGAAGATAGTCATAGATGTAGACGATGAAGGCCTGCATATCCTTCGGAAGCGCATTCAGTTCACTCGTACTCGGGTTCAGGAGCTCCTGCTCGATGCGCTGAAGCTTCTTTTCCTTATTGTCCGCGAAGATGTCCGCGATCTGGCGCTCGGCGCTGCCCGGCGCAGCCTCGGCGAAATGGGCGGAATCCAGCACGTTATTATTGATGAGCTGGAAGTAGGCGTCCTTCACCGGGATGGTGATCTGGGACTGCTTTACCTGCACGTTCTGCGGAGCATCCGATTCGACGATCTTCGATGCGAGTATGCCGGCCAGCTCCTGCTCGAGCAGGTGGTAGATCGCGATCTGGTCGTTCGCGGAGATGGTGGTATAGATATCATTGCCCGCCTTCGCCTCGGATTCCGAGACGACCTCGAGGACAGAGCCGACGGAGTTCAGGTACATCTCGCGGTAGCCCTTCTGTCCCTTCAGCTCGGACTCCATGCTCTTCTCGAGACCCCAGACGCCGACGGTGTCGTTCAGCTCGTAACCCTCATCGATCTTTCGGAGCTCTGCGAGCTGATCCTCCCGGACCTGGCCGGTATAGCCGACGATGTGGCTCAGGTACGGCGCATAGTTGTACTTTCGTACGGAAACATTTTCGATATCGACACCCTGCAGCTCACCCTTCGCCTCGAGGATCTCCGCCATGCACTCCTTCGACACGTTCTTTACGATGGTCGTGGTCTGGTAGCGCTGGTAGGCGGTGAGACGCATGGTATAGAAGATGTTGATCATATCGAGGGCGGTCTCGTCATCGAGGACGATCGCCATGCCGTTTTCATCCTTGATGTTATCGAAGCGGTAACGACGCTTCGAGGTGTTGAAGGCCTCCTGTGCACTTATGTTAAAGTCCTTGGCGCTTAGGTCGGAGACATTGCGCCCGCGAATGTTCGCGATAAAGCGCTTCCGGTCATTTTCCGAGCTCGTCGTGAACTGAAACTCATGATTCTCATCGAGCCGGATTTTATACTGTCCGTCGACGGAATAGCCGTACTTCTCGATGATCTCCGTCAGGTGATACAGCATCAGATTCCGGCGGTTGATGCCCTGATCCGTCGTGTCGTAGGCACCGTTGTCGGCGATCGTGATGTTGTACTGAAGCTCGTTATACGCGAGGAGACGACCGTCGCGGTCATAGATATTGCCCCTCGTACCGACCGTGGTCACCTTCGTCAGGGTACGGTTCTGATAATCCGAGAGGTACTGATCTCCGTTCACGATCTGCAGCTCGAACAGGC
This sequence comes from Oribacterium sp. HCP3S3_B9, assembly GCF_052064255.1. Classification (NCBI taxonomy): domain Bacteria; kingdom Bacillati; phylum Bacillota; class Clostridia; order Lachnospirales; family Lachnospiraceae; genus Oribacterium; species Oribacterium sp. HCP3S3_B9. The sequence goes on along the minus strand of NZ_JBQHVY010000013.1, from coordinate 53,986 downwards.
GTCCTGCGAGTACCGCAAATAAAAGCGTGAAAATCATCCCCAGTGCAAAGAGACGGGAGCTGATGAAACGGATGATAAATTCTTTAACTGCGCTCAGTAATTCCTTGAACAATGAAGACTCCTCTAGCGTTCGATCCGCTCATGGGCGGAGAAGAAGAAACGATACAGTACCAGTGTGACGAGCAGTGAAAATACGATGGACGGCAATACGACGTGCAGTCCATAGTACAGAAGATTCAGCTTCAGTCGGATCAGGAAGCGGAACACATAGATGTAGATGTGGTAGATCATGAGATTGAATACGCACATGAACATCGGCAGGGTGATGTACTCTTCGTAGTAGAAGCGGCTGAAGAAGCCGTTGAGATAGCCGATCAGGACGAAGACCAGGCTGTAGAAGCCGAAGGGACCGGAATAGAAAAGGTCCATCAGGAGGCCGGCACCGAGTCCGTAGATCATGCCCGGCAGACTGCCGTGCAGGAAGCCGAAGGAGAAGGTCAGGATCAGCAGCAGGTTCGGGGAAGCGGCGAGAAACGGAATCAGCGGAAATACGCTGGTCTGAATCAGGAACGCAAGCCCCAGGGATGCGATATAAAAGAGGATACGAAGACGCTGCTTCGTCTTCCGCTTCAAAGGCTTCCATTTCGGTAATTTTCGTTTCGTAACTGCGTTCATATCCTATCCGACCTCACCCTGCATTCTCGTCTGTGCTCTCGTCAGAGGCACTCGTCTCGCCGGTGATGTCGCTGAGCGGCGTCAGCCCTTCCATCCCGGACCACTGTGAAGACGCCTCCGTGGACGCGATGCTCTGTCCGTCTGCTGCAGTGGCACTCTCCTCGGCGGTTGCACTCTCCTCGGTGGCAGCACTCTCCTCGGCGGCCGTCGTGTCCGTCAGGTTCTTCATCAGGACATCCTGTCCCTCATTCGTGTCGAGGAAGTGGTCAGACTTTACATCCTTCAGCACGAGGACCTCGGTGAGATCATCGAAATCGGCTGCCGGAATCAGATAGCCGGTCTTCATCAGCTTCTTCTCGTCATCCTGGATATCGACGGCGTAGCCGATGAGGATCCCCGGCATGAACTTCGAGGAGATGTTGGAGGTGACGATGCGGTCACCGTCCTGGATCGTCGCGTCCTTCTGCATGTCGGTGATGCGGAGCCGTCCCTGCTGGTAAAGGGTCAGGTCGCCGGCGACGATGCAGGTGCTGCTCGACTGCAGGCACATCGCAGAAACGCGGGACTCGTCGTCGATGATGGAACGGACGGTCGCGTAATTCAGGCCGACGTCGGTCACGATGCCGACGAGTCCACCGTTCGCCATGACGTTCTGATCGACGCGGATGCCGTCCTGGGAGCCCTTATCGATACGAAAGACCTGGAACCAGTTCTCGGAATCCTTTGCGATGACGCGGGCGGCTACCTTCTCATACTGAAGGTAATCCTGATCCAGGGCATAAAGATCACGGAGGCGACTCAGCTCGCCCTCGTTCTGGGCGAGCCGGTTGTTCTCCTCCGTGAGCAGGTCGATCTGTTCATTTAAGCGCTTGTTCTCCTCCTGTACGGCCTTCAGGCTGCGATGGTCCTCGAGCTCCTCATAGAGCCCGTAGCCCACGCGGTTCACGCCGGTCTGGAGCGGCACCAGCACATAGCCGATGGTGTTTCGGATCGGGTTCATGAGACCGTCCTTTACGCTCGAAAGGACGATCATCATGACGCATAGTACCGTAAGAACAATAAAGATATATTTACTCTTCCTGTTTTCCACTGATTAATTCCTGTTCTCTGAAGCTGATATAGCGATGGTCGCCGATGATGACATGATCGATGAGGCGTATCCCGACGAGCTGTGCGGCCTGCTCCAGCTCACGCGTGAACTTGATATCCTCCTCCGACGGTGCCGGATCTCCGCTCGGGTGATTGTGCACCATGATGAAGCAGGCGGCATGAATGCCGAGCGCTTCGATGAAGATCTCCCGTGATGAAATCGCAGAGCGACAGCAGGTGCCGGTCGAAAGGAGCTTATCCTTCAGAAGCTGCATCTGGTAGTCGAGGTAGAGGATGCGGACGACCTCATGGTCGAGATACCGGAGATCCTCCATATAGTACTCTGCCACCAGCTCAGGGCGTGAAAACACGGTATGCTTCACTCTCTTCGCCCGCTGCCAGATGCGGTGCGCGATTTCACCGACGACGCTGAGCTGAACGGCCTTCACATAGCCGATCCCCTCCACCTGCCGGTACTCCTCCGGCGTAAAGTGCATCATCCCGACGAGTCCGTCAAATTCCGGATTCATGGACAGCACCTTTTCTGCCACCTCCAGCACCGTGTGATTCTTCGTGCCGGTGCGCAGCAGGATCGCGAGGAGCTCCGCGTCGGTGAGGCTCTCCGCCCCCAGCGTCATGCACTTCTCGTACGGCATCTCCTCAGGTTTCAGATTATTCCATTTATTACACATATTTACTCCTTGTCCCAGGGAAGAACATGGAGCCCACGATGCCTTATTCTAACATAAAGCGGCAAAACCGTAAACGCCTAAGAGTTTACGGTTTTGTGATGATTCTGTGTCTTGTTTTTTAATATTTAAATCGTGATGAGGCCCTTTTCCAGCATCTTCTGTACGGACATCATGATGCCGAGCTTTCCGTGGTACCAGGTGAGGCCGCCCTGGAAGTAGACGTTGTACGGTGCACGGATCGGGCCGTCGGCAGAGAGCTCGATGGAACTGCCCTGAACGAAGGCACCGGCCGCCATGATGACCTTGCTGTCGTACCCCGGCATATCATCCGGATACGGGGTGACGAAGCTGTCGATCGGTGCGGCTGCCTGGATGCCCTGGCAGAACGCGACCATGGCCTCCTCGGAGCCGAGGGTGATCGCCTGGATGATGTCGTAGCGGGTGGTGTCTGCACTCGGGTGGCACTGGAAACCTAAGCGCTCATACACCTTTGCAGCGAAGATGGCGGTTTTCTCAGCATTGGCCGTGATGACCGGGGACATGAAGAGGCCCTGGTAGAACAGCTTGTTGTTATCGAGGGAAGCACCGACCTCCTTACCGAGGCCCGGGGTCGTGAGGCGTACGGCTGCACGCTCCACGCAGTCCTTCGTGCCGGCGATGTAGCCGCCGAGTGGCGCGAGTCCGCCGCCCGGGTTCTTGATGAGGGAGCCCACGACCATGTCGGCTCCGTACAGGGACGGCTCCTCACGGCGGGTGAACTCACCGTAGCAGTTATCGACCATGCAGATCACGTCCGGCTTGATGGACTTCACGAAGGCAATGAGCTCGCCGATGCGCTCCGGAGAGAAGGTATCCCGGCTTGCGTAGCCCTTCGAGCGCTGGATCTCGACGAGATGCGTACGCTCGTTGATGGCGGCACGGATGCCGTCGTAGTCGAAGCCGCCGTCCGGCAGCAGGTCGACCTGACGGTACGTGATGCCGTACTCGGCGAGGCTGCCGATCGACGGACGGATGCCGATGATCTCCTCTAGGGTGTCATACGGGCCGCCGGCCGGACAGAGGATCTCGTCCCCCGGACGGGTGTTGCCGGCGAGGGCGATGCCGAGGGCGTGTGTGCCGGAGGTGATCTGTGAGCGGACGAGTGCATCCTCGGTGCCGAAGACATTGGCATACACCTGCTCGAGGGTATCTCGACCGATATCGTCGTAGCCGTAGCCGGTGGTGCCATAGAGATGCGCCTCGGATACGTGCGCGTCCTGGAAGGCCTTCACGACCTTCAGCTGATTGTACTCGGCGATGCTGTCGATTTCTGCGAAGCGGTCGCGGAGGTCGGCGAGGGCCTCCTCACAGAGTGTATATACTTCTTCCTTTATGCCCAGTGCACGGAACATGTCTCGATTATCCATTCTACTATCTTTTCCTTCTTATATTCAAAATTCTGAAGCTCGACCCAGTGGACGTCGCGTTCGCGGCGAAACCAGGTGAGCTGGCGCTTCGCATAATTCCGCGAGTTCTGCTGAATCTTAGCGACAGCCTGAGCCATTATAACACGATTCTCCGGGGTTTCAAGCGGAAGGGCCCGGAGTTCCGCCTCGGAAACCACGGATTTCGAGGCTTCTTCGACGGAAATCCCCTTCTGATACGCGAGGATCGTGTCGAGCGCCGCGAGGACCTCGCGGTAGCCGATCCCCTTCATCGAGGTGCGCTCCGGCGGCAGGTTTCGGGCACGGAGCCGGATGCACTCGTCGAGGAGGCCGTCCGACAGCATCCCCTCGACGCGCTGGTTGATGCGCGCGTAGAGCTTCTCTCGTTCGTCGTTCAGGACGAAGAAAACACTGTCGTAAATAGCGGTCTTCGCCCTCTCCTCTTCGTTATGGGCTGAGATCGGGGTGCCGTGGAGCTCGTAGAAGCTGAGGGCACGGATCACGCGGCGGATATTGTGGGCGTGGATCTTTTCGGTCGACGCCGGGTCGACCTCACGGAGGCGCTCGTAGAGCTGCTCTGCGCCGCCCGGCTGGTCGGCGATCGCCTGGAGGCGGGCCGATACTTCCTGATGCTTCGTAGCATCCTCTTCCGTGAAGTCGATGCCATAGAGAAGCGCCTGGATATAGAAGCCGGTGCCGCCGACGAGAATCGGGATATGGCCGCGCCGGTAGATGCCGTCGATCGCTTCCGACGCCATCTGCTGGAAGGCCTGCACGTCATAATCGGTGTCGACGTCGATGACGTCGATGAGGTGGTGCGGAACACCCTCCATCTCCTGCTTCGTCACCTTCGCAGAGCCGATGTCGAGGCCTCGGTAGACCTGGACGGAATCCGCCGAGACGATCTCACCGTCGAGCGCTTTCCCGAGCGCCACCGAGGTGCTCGTCTTCCCTACGGCGGTCGGGCCGGCGAGGATGATGAGCGGTCTCTTCGCAATGTTGATATTCATAGTCTCTGCTTCCTTTCGGTGGCCGGAGGGCTTCCTGCGGCCCGCCTTACATGAATGTCTGGTATTCAGACAATTCTTTTAAACTTTTTCTCCAGTTCTGTTTTCGACATCGAGATGATCGTCGGACGGCCGTGCGGGCAGGCGTACGGGTTCTCGAGTGTCAGGAGCTCGCCGATGAGGGCGTCGGCTTCCATGAGGCTGAGTCTGTTGTTGCCCTTGACGGCGGCCTTGCAGGACATCGAAGCGATTTTGTCGTAGATGGTATCCGGGGTCGTCATGCCGGCTTCGTCCGTGAGCTCATCGAGGATCTCAAGGAGGAGCTCCTTCTTTCCGAGCTCCGGGAGGTCGGTCGGGATGGCGGAGATGCTGTAGTCGCGATCCCCGAGGCTGGAAATCACATAGCCGAGCTTTTCGAAGTAGCTCATGTGCTCCTCAAGGACACGGGCTTCGTCGGCGGTCAGGGTCAGAAGAATCGGTGGATTCAGGTACTGGCTGGCCGGCTTCTTCTCTCGAAGGCGCTTCATCATGCGTTCGAAGTTCACCTTCTCGTGGGCGGCGTGCTGGTCGATGATGTAGAGCTTATCACCGTACTCGACGAGCCAGTAGGTCTCGAAGACCTGCCCGATGATACGGTGCGCGGTGCGCGCCTGTTCACTGAGGAAGCGATCTGAGAACAGGGTTTCCTGCTCCGGCTTCTGTGGCGCTGGTGCGGGTGCCGTGGTCTCCGATGACGCGGATGGCGCTGGTGCGCTCACCATCTCAGACGACGCGGATAATGCAGCGTCGGCAACGGTACTCTTCTCTTCCGAAGAGGCAGAAATCGCAGATGCATTGCCTGCTTCCTTCACTTCGTGCACCATCGGAACAGCGCTCGTTCCAGCGGCTGCCTGAATGTCCTTCGTGACTGAAACATCATCTGTCGAAAGACGTTCAGCAACAGTAGCTTTCTGTTCTCCTGCGGCTGTCACGGTATCAGACGATGAGGTCACGGCACGCGGCATCTCCGCTTCGCTTCTCCGCTCATGGAGTCCGTCATGGCTTCCGCTGTTGCCGTTGCGTGGCTGTCCCTGGAGGTAGATGTCCTCCTTCGGAGCGGCGTCCGGGTGCAGCTGCGGGCGGAGGGCTTCCGCGAAGACTTCACGAGTCGCCTCCACGCGCTTCTTTTCGAACGGCTCGACATGTGGCATGACCGGGGGTTTCGGCACGGCACTTCCGCTGCCAGTCGAAGTGGCGGCGTGTGCGCCTCTGCCGTCGGCAGCATTGTCCAGATCCGTGTTTACGATCAGCTCCGTCTGGCGGAGGGCGTTCTGCACGGCGTCGAGGACGGAGTTATAGATGAGCATGCCGTCGGAGAAGCGCACCTCGAGCTTCTGCGGGTGGACGTTCACATCGACGATCTCCGGATTCACGTCGATCATCAGCACGACGAACGGGAACTTGTGCTGCATGAGGAAGGCGCGGTAGCCGTCCTCGATCGCCTTCATGATCATCGGGTTCTTCACGAAGCGCTCGTTCACGAAATAGAGCTCGAAGTTGCGGTTCGCGCGGGTGATCACAGGCTTTCCGATGAAGCCGCGGACGGTGACCGCCGGGAGTCCGGTGAGGGCCGAGCGCTGGTAGGCGCGGTTCACGGTGATGAGCTGGTTCGTGACGTCGCGGCCGTAGATCGAGTAGACCACGTCCAGGAGGGAGCCGTTGCCAAGCGTCGCGAGGAGCTGGCGGCCGTCCTGCAGGTAGCGGAAAGCGACCTCCGGGTGGGCCAATGCTTCTTTCTCCAGGATATCCTGGATCCGGGCCGCTTCGGCCTGCGGACTTTTCAGGAATTTACGGCGCGCCGGGACGTTTTTAAAGAGATCCCGCACGATGAAGGTCGTGCCGTCGGGTGCGCCGATCTGGGCGAAATCCTTCTCGACACCGCCTTCGATCTGGTAATGCACAGCCATGAGGGCACCCGGGGTCTTCGTGATCAGCTCGACGCGGGCGACACTGGCGATGGAGGCGAGGGCCTCACCGCGGAAGCCGAGTGTCTGGATACTGAGGAGGTCGCGGGCATCGCGGATCTTCGAGGTGGCATGGCGGACGAAGGCATTACGCACATCCTCCTCTGCGATGCCGCCGCCGTTATCCGTCACACGGATCATGGAGATGCCGCCGTCGTGGATCTCGACCGAGACCGCGGTGCTGCCAGCATCGATGGCGTTCTCGAGGAGCTCCTTCACGACACTGAGCGGCCGCTCGATCACCTCGCCAGCCGCAATCTGATTGATGGTCTCATCACTTAAAATGTTGATTTTCATGTGTCAATCCTCGATTCATAGAGTCGGAGTCCTGATGGCTCCCGGAAGTCACCGGGGTCAGACCCCCTTGTGGATAGATTCAAGGGGGCATAAACGATAGAAGTGGGTCTGACCCCTTGGCCTCCCGATAGTTTACGGTCGGAGCTGCATTAACTCCCGGAAGTTACTGGGGTCAGACCCCCGAATGGCTGAATTTACGGGACTCAGGCCGTAAAGCGTGGGTCTGACCCCTTGGCCTCGCGGACATGTTATGACAGCTGGAAGCGGTCCTTTAGTTCGTAGAGGGTGTTCATGGCGTCGAGCGGGGTCATGTGGTTGATGTCGATGCTGCGGAGGTAGTCGAGGGCGTCGCGGATCGATGCCGGGAGCGCCGGTTCGGTACCTGCCGTACCCGCTGGTGTCGCTGCACCTGCCGGGGCTGTGCCGTCGGCTGTGGAGCCAGCTGCTCCGCGCGTAGCCTCGGGCATCCGCTCCGCGACCATGCCCTTCGCCGCATCCGCGGCATCGAAGGACAGGTCTCCGTCCGCGCCGGCGCCGCTCTCCTCGAGCGCGAGGCTTTCCTGACGGAAGCCTGGCTCGCAGTCGAGCTCGCGCGCCTTCGCGAGGATATCCGCGTCGCTGAGCTCCGCGGCGATCTCCTTCGCCCGCTCGATGACCGGGCGCGGCACGCCGGCGAGGCTCGCCACGTCGATGCCGTACGACTGGTCGGCGCCCCCAGGGATGATCTTCCGGAGGAACACGATATCCTGATCGTGGTTGGTTACCGCGATACAGTAGTTGTTGACGCCGTCCAGCCGTCCCTCGAGCTCGGTGAGCTCGTGATAATGCGTGGCGAAGAGAGTCTTCGCCCGAACGACCTTCGCGATGTACTCGACCACGGCCCAGGCGATGCTGAGGCCGTCGAAGGTCGAGGTACCGCGACCGATCTCATCGAGGATCAACAGCGACTTCGTCGTCGCATTCCGAAGGATATTCGCCACCTCGTTCATCTCCACCATGAAGGTCGACTGACCGGACGCGAGGTCGTCGCTCGCGCCGACCCGCGTGAAGATACGATCGCAGATCGAGATATCCGCATGGCTCGCCGGCACGAAGGAGCCGATGCTCGCCATCAGCACGATCAGCGCCACCTGCCGCATGTAGGTCGATTTACCGGCCATGTTCGGCCCGGTGATGATGGCGATCCGGTCCTTCGCATCGTCTAGGCGGGTATCATTGGTCACGAACATCCCATCCTGGAGCAGCTTCTCGATGACCGGATGACGCCCATCCCGGATATCGATACGCCCCGCCTCGTTGATCTCCGGACGACAGTAGTTGTTGCTCGTCGCGACCTTCGACAGCGAGATCAGACAGTCGAGCAGCGCCACATAGTGCGAGGTCTTCTGCACGCGCTGCACATTCTCCGCGATGGTATCCCGCACATCGCAGAAAAGCTCGTACTCGAGCTGGTGCAGCTTCTCCTCCGCACCGAGGATCTCATTCTGAAGCTTCTCGAGCTCCTCCGTCGTGTAGCGCTCCGCACCCGTCAGGGTCTGCTTCCGGATATAGTCCGCCGGCACGAGGTCCTTGAAGCTGTTTGTCACCTCGATACAGTAGCCGAAGATACGGTTGAACTTCACCTTCAGGGTCTTGATCCCCGTGCGCTCCCGCTCCCGCTGCTCGAGCTCCGCGAGCCACTGCTTACCGTTCAGCTTCGACTGCATGTAGCGGTCCGCCTCCGCGTGGTAGCCCTCCCGGATGATGCCGCCATCGCGGCTCGATACCGGCGGATCCTCCACGATCGCCTGGTCGATACGCTGGTAGAGCTCCTGCATCTCGTCGATGCCCTCATAGATCTCCTTCATAAGCGGTGACTGGAAGAGCCCGAGCTCCTGCCGGATATCCGGCAGCATGCGAAGCGACTGCTTGAAGGCGATGAGATCCCGCGGATTTGCCGTCTTATAGCAGATCTTTCCGAGCAGACGTTCGAAATCGTAGACGGTGTTCAGGTACTCGGACATCTCCTCCCGGTCGATATAGTGCCCGCAGAGCTCCTCGATCGCGTCCTGCCGCGCGAGGATCTGCGCCCGGTCGATGAGCGGCTGCTCGAGGAAACGACGGAGCATACGTGCGCCCATCGCCGTCCGGGTCTTGTCGAGAACCCAGAGCAGCGTGCCACGCTTTTTCTTCTCCCGCATCGTCTCGATCAGCTCGAGATTCCGCTGGGTCGCCGTGTCGATGATCATGTACTGGCTGCTTGCGTAGTAGCGGATGTTCGAGATATGCGCGACGCTGTTCTTCTGCGTCTCATAGACATAGTGCAGTGCCGCCGCCGCACTCAGGCGCGATAGATCCCGGTCCGCGAGGCCGATTCCCTGAATGCTCGCATGGAAGTGCTCCTCGAGCAGCTTCGTCGCCGCCTCATCCTTATACACCCCATCCTCGAGCTCCGTGATGATCAGATTGAAGCGCTCCTTGATGAAATCCGTATCCGCGCCCGAGATCATAAACGCCTGATTACACACGATCTCCGCTGGCTGGAAGCGGCTCAGCTCATCGAGCACCTCCTTCACCGTGCCGCAGGTCGTCGTCAGAAACTCGCCGGTCGACACATCGACGCTGCTCACGCCGAAGCCCGACGCATCGTAGAAGATGCTCATGAGGAAGTTGTTCTTCGTCTCATCGAGCCCCTGCTCGGCGGTCAATGTTCCCGGTGTCACCACGCGGATGACCCCTCGCTTCACGAGTCCCTTCGCAAGCTTCGGATCCTCGAGCTGTTCCGCGATGGCCACCTTATAGCCCGCACCCACGAGACGCGTCACATAGCTGTCCGCCGCATGAAACGGGATGCCGCACATCGGTGCCCGCTCCGCCTGTCCGCAGTCCTTCCCGGTCAGCACCAGATCCAGCACCGACGACGCGGTCTTCGCATCCTCATAGAACATCTCGTAGAAATCGCCGATCCGATAAAAGAGGATGCAGTCCGGATACTGCTTCTTGGTTTCGAGGTACTCCGCCATCATCGGCGACAACTTTTTCTCAGCCATCTGTTTCCTTTCGCTGCCTGCGCCCCGCAGGCCAATGCACACATCTGTCTTCCGCCCGTCACTGTTGAAACGTCGTTAAGTCAAGACGTAGCTCGGCGGACAGCAGCCGGAAGCCATACGTAGAGACCGTGTGAAATCAAGTCAGGTCCCCTTAGCGGCACTTGGTACATTTTCCTTAGCACCCTCTAGCAACGCTGAGTTTTCATGAAGAAAACTCAGCGATTGCAGAGGGCCTAGTGCCGCTTAGGGTCCCTGACTTAGATTGAACCGGTCTCGCAGTACTATGCTTCCGACTGCCGTCCGACGAGCTCGCCGAAGTAGTAGAAGCCCTTCGACTCCGTAAGCTTCACCATCTGCATGGTGCCGATCAGCTCCTTCGGGCCCGGGAAGTGCACGAGCACGCTGTTTGAGAGCCGTCCCGTGAGGTAGCCCTCCTGGTTCTTGTTCTCATCCTCGACGAGGACCTCCATGGTCTTTCCGAGGTCGCGGGTCTCGTTCGCCGCCGAGCTCTCCTGCACGATTTTAAGAAGCCGGGCGAAGCGGTCCTTCACATCCTCCTCCGGCACCTGCTCGTAGCTCGCCGCCGGTGTGCCCGTCCGCTTACTGTAGATGAAGGTGTACGCCGCGTCGAACTGCGCCTGCTGCACGACCTCCACGGTATCCTGGAAGTCCGCCTCAGTCTCACCCGGGAAGCCCACGATGATGTCGGTGGTCAGCGCCACCTCCGGCAGCTCCCGGCGGATCTTCTCCACGAGTGCGAGGTAGCTCTCCTTCGTATAGTGCCGGTTCATGCGCTTGAGAATCGCGCTGGAGCCGGACTGCAGCGGCAGGTGAATGTGCCGCTCGATGTTCGGGTGCGTCTTCATCACCTCGATGAGCTCATCCGAGAGATCCTTCGGGTTCGAGGTCATATAGCGTACGCGCCGGAGACCCGGCAGCTCTGCCACGGCGGCGAGCAGCTCCGGGAAGCTCGTGCTGCCCGGGATGTCATTGCCATAGGAATTGACATTCTGACCGAGCAGGGTGATCTCGAGACAGCCATCCGCGATCAGCTGCTCGCACTCACGGAGGATCGCCGTCGCATTACGCGACTTCTCCCGACCACGCACGTACGGCACGATACAGTAGGTGCAGAAATTATTACAGCCGTAGCTGATGTTCACCGCGCCCTTGAAGCGGTAGCGACGGTCACTCGGCAGTTCCTCGACGATCATCTTCGTATCCTCGAGCACCTCGAAGGTCCGCTTCCCGGTGACGAGCGTCTGGTACAGAAGCTCCGCGAGCTTGTAGACATTGTGCGTACCGAAGACGAGACGCACGTACGGATAGCGCTTCCGGATCCCCTCGACCTCGTCCTTCTCCTGCATCATGCAGCCGGTGATACCGATGATCATCCCATCGCGGCGCTCGTACTGATGCTTCAGACGGCCGACCCGACCGTACAGCTTCATGTTCGCATTCTCCCGCACCGTACAGGTCGTGAACAGCACGACATCCGCATCCCGGTCATCCTCCGTCACAGTGTAGCCGCAGCGCTCCAGGATACCGAGCAGCTTCTCACCATCCTTCGCCGACATCTGACAGCCCATGACCTCGACCATACAGTGCGCCGCATAGCCCTCCTGCTTCTTCATCTCCACGAGCTCACGGACACGGTCCATGAAATAGTACTGCCGCGCCGGCTCCTCCGCCGGTGCCTGCTCCACGATTTCTTTAAAATCTATAATGTAATCCATAAATCAAATCAACTTTCTATATTTCCAAGTATTGGTAGCAGTTCAGCCAAAGGTCCCCGGAGGACCGACAACAGACGCCATACGTAGAGACCGTGTGAAATCAAGTCAGGTCCCCTTAGCGGCACTTGGTATATATCCATGCGCCTTTGGCGCGTGGATGCCCCCGGGCGGCGAGGCCGTTTTGCCACCTTGGTGGCAAAATCAAGCGACGATGCCCGCGCCGTAGGCGCATCTAATGGCATCGTCTCCTTGCGTCATTTTCCTTAGCACCCTCTGCAACGCTGAGTTTTCATAAAGAAAACTCAGTGATTGCAGAGGGCCTAGTGCCGCTTAGGGTCCCCGGCTTAGAGTTCACCGGTCTCGAAGTACTGTGCTTCAGATGCCACCCCTTCAGGGCCCTGCAGAATTCAACGGATCTGTCCATCTCCGTAGATCTTATATTTATAGGTGGTGAGCTCTCGAAGTCCCATCGGGCCACGCGCGTGCAGCTTTCCAGTCGAGATCCCGATCTCGGCACCGAAGCCGAAGCAGCCGCCATCCGTGAAGCGCGTCGACGCGTTCCAGTAGACACAGGCACTGTCGATCCCGTTCAGGAACTGCTCCGCATGCGCCGCATCCTCCGTGATGATCGACTCACTGTGCCCGGTGCTGCAGCGGTTGATGTGCGAGATCGCCTCCGCTACCGAGTGCACCGTCTTCACCGAGATCTTATAGTCGAGGTACTCCGTTGTGAAGTCCTCCTCCGTCGCCGCATGCACGAGGCGCATGTCGATGCCCTCCCCGGCCGCTGCCGCCGCCTGCACCGCCGCGTAACTCGGCGCATCACAGTACGCCTCGACCTGCATCTCCTGCAGCTTCCGAATCACCGGCACGAGCACCGTCGACAGCACCTCTGCATCCACAACCAGCGACTCACAGGCATTGCACACACCGATGCGCTGCGTCTTCGCGTTGAACACGATCGGCACGGCCTTCGCCACATCCGCACTTGCGTCGAGGAAGATGTGACAGTTCCCGGCTCCGGTCTCGATGACCGGCACGGAAGCATTGCGCACGACCGCCTGGATCAGCCGATGCGAACCGCGCGGGATCAGCACATCCACGTACTCATTCATCTGCATGAAGCGGTTCGTCGTCTCGTGATCCGTCGCCTCGATCAGCTGCAGTACGTTCGGGTCAATGCCGGCGGCCTCGATGGCGCTCCGGAGGACCTTCGTAATCGCGAGGTTCGAGTGGATCGCATCCGACCCACCCTTCAGGATCACGGCATTCGCCGTCTTGAAGCAGAGGGACCAGGCATCGCTCGTCACGTTCGGACGCGCCTCGTAGATGATCCCGATCACACCGATCGGCACCGCCACCTTCTGAAGCCGGAGCCCGTTCGGGCGCGTCGTCTCGGACAGCAGCTCGCCGACCGGATCCTCGAGAGACGCGATGTCACGGATCGCATCCGCCATCGCATGGAGACGCTCCTCTGTGAGCCGCAGACGATCCCGGAGCCCCGCCGGCATCTGATTCTGATCTGCGATGGCGAGATCCTCCGCATTGCCCCGGAGGATCGCCGCCTGGTTTTCCTCCCGATCGAGGGCATCCGCCGCCATCCTCAGCACCTGATTCTTCTTCGCTGCATCCAGCACCGCCAGCGTCCGCGCCGCTGCACGCGCATCCGCACCGATTCGCTCAAGATCGATCATGTTTCCCTCTACTTTCTTCTTTCAGGGGTCACGAGTGACTTCCCTTAACAATCAGGGGTCCGACCCCCTTGTGACCAAATTCACGGGACGTCAGGCACTACGCGGGGGTCAGACCCCTTGGCTTTCCCGATACTTTCCGGGTCCGACCCCCTTCTGACTAAATTCACGGGACGTCAGGCACTACGCGGGGGTCAGACCCCTTGGCTTTCCCGATACTTTCCGGGTCAGACCCCCTTCCGGCTATATCAACGAGACATCAACCGCTACGCGGGGGTCTTACCCCTTGGCCTCCCGTCACTTCCTACTGCTTTCCGGGGTCCGACCCCCTTCCGGCTAAATCTACGGGACGTCAGGCACTACGCGGGGGTCAGACCCCTTGGCCGCCCGGAAGTCAACTTGTAACCGCTCAGGCAGGGTTCCCCCGGAGGGGTGGCAACGAAGGCCATACGTAGAGACCGTGTGAAATCAAGCCGGGTTCCCTTAGCGGCACTTGGTGTTATCTCTCCTTGGAACCCTCTGCAACGCTGAGTTTTCATAAAGAAAACTCAGTGATTGCAGAGGGCCTAGTGCCGCTTAGGGTCCCCGGCTTAGAGTTCACCGGTCTCGGAGTACTGTGCCTCCGTTGCCACCCCTCCGGGCCCCTGCCTACTTTTCGGGGTCAGACCCCTTTCTCTTCCTTCAGTTCCTGGTCGGTTTCCGCCATGGCCTTCTCGGCATCGAGCTGGGCGTCGGTCGCAGCCATCGCCTGCTGCGCCTTCGTCTTCGGGTCGAAGGCGTCTGCGGCGTCCTGCTCGGACTGCTTCGACGCGTTCTTGATGTCTTTCAGGTACACGCCGAGGTTCGCCTTCACGGAATCGATATAGGCACGGCGAAGCGTCGCCTGCTCGGCCTTCTCCTCCTCACTAAGGCCGCTGCCCTCCTTCGACTTATGATAAAGCTCATTGATACGCTTGATATCCTGCTCTGTAACCATTATGCATTCTCCTCACTCTCGAGATACTGTACGAGATCAAAATCCTTATTTTCATGTGCTGCGAACAGCGTGCCGACATTCTCTCCCTCGAGAATCTCCGTGATCACATCCGCACTCGTGAAACGCGCGATCACCATATCCGCACCACTGTCCGTCGAAATCCGTGCCGCCGCGAGCTTCGCACTCATGCCCCCGGTGCCGACATTGGACCCGCTGTCCGACTTCCCCATCTCGAGGATGTCCGCATTGATCTCCGGAATGAACGGGATAAACTCCGCATCCGGATTCTTCTTCGGGTCGTCCGTGAAGAGACCATCGATATCCGACAGCAGAATCACCAGATCCGCATGCACCACGGCACCGACGATCGCCGCCAGCTGGTCATTATCCCCGAAGGACTCGACCTGATTGATCTCCGACGTCGACACCGTATCGTTCTCATTGACGACCGGCACTGTGCCAAGATTCAGCAGCTCGAGGAAGGTGTTCGTCGCATTCATACGTGAACGCGGATCGAGCATGATGTTCTTCGTCAGCAGCACCTGCGACGCGATCACACTGTACTCCGAGAAAATCTTCTGGTAGGTCATCATGAGACGCGCCTGCCCGATCGCCGCGAACGCCTGCTTCTCCGCCATGCTCCGCGGACGACGATGCATCCCGATCACACTCCGCCCCGTCGCGATCGCACCCGACGACACGAGGATCACATCCTTCCCCTCCGCATTCAGATCCGAAATCACACGCACCAGCTTCTCGATCTTCCGAAGATCCAGACTCCCCGTCTCCTTGTGGGTGATGCTCGCGGACCCCACCTTAATCACGATCCGCTTCTTATTTTTTAAACTTGCTCTCATCTCATGATTCGTTTTTTCCATAACACTCCCGAGAACTGAAATATTCTATGATTCATTTCAGACAGACGCCTCGGAGTACTGTGTTTCTGCTGCCATCCCTCCGAGGCGTCGAACGAAAATAAAAAACAAATAATGGAATATTCTATAATTAATTATACGACTTGACAAGTGCTTCCGCGGCTTTCATGCCGTCCATCGCCGCGCTCATGATACCGCCCGCATAGCCGGCACCCTCGCCGCACGGATAGAGCCCCCGGATGTTCGAACAGAAGTCCTCACCTCGCGGAATCCGCACCGGACTCGAGGTCCGCGCCTCGATGCCACAGAGCAGCGTATCGTCCTGCGCGAAGCCATGCAGCTTATGCTCGAAGCTCTCCATCCCCTCGATGAAGGTCTCGTTAAACTCATTGAGCGCCGCATAGGACGAGTCCGCCGGGAAGCAGAACAGCCCGTTCAGCCGACTGTAGCCGTACTGCCCCTTGATTTCTGGGCCAATGCTCCCGACCGTTTCGTCGGTGGTTTCGCGATCCGCCTTGAAATCCCCGTAGGTCTGCACCGGCACACGGCCATCCAGCAGCTGGTATGCCCGCTCCTCCAGCGTTCGCTGCAGTGCGATGCCGCCGAGCGGATGGGCCGCCCCATCATAATCCGTCTTCCGAATCGACACGATGATGGCAGCATTGGCATTCTTCCCGTCCCGGGCATGATAGCTCATCCCGTTCACGCAGAGACGCCCCGGCTCCGACGAGCTGTTCACGACATAGCCGCCCGGACACATGCAGAAGCTGTAGACACCACGCCCATTCTTCGCACTCGTGTGCGTCAACTTGTAGGCACCCGGCCCGAGCGCCCGCCGCGTCTCCGCATCCACCGCACCATAGAGATCCGCATCGATCATCGCCTGCGGATGCTGTACACGGAAGCCCATCGCGAAGTCCTTCGCCTCCATGTGGAGACCGGCTGCGTAGAGCTCCTCATAGCTGTCGCGCGCCGAGTGACCGATCGCGAGGATGATCTTCCGATCCTTGTCCCGCACCGGATCATACGTAAACTTCGTATGGAAGTGAATCTCACCGCCGAGCGCCTCGATCTCATAGCGAATTCCGCGCACGACATCGACGAGACAGTCCGTCCCGACATGCGGCTTCGCGTCGATGAGGATGGAGGGATCTGCCCCATAGCCGACGAACAGATTCAGGATGAAACGACTGCGCCCATCCGGATCCTTCGTCAGCGTGTTCAGCTTTCCGTCGGAGAATGTTCCAGCGCCGCCCTCACCGAACTGCGGATTCGAGTCCGGCTTCAGCTCGCCTGTCGCCCAGAGACGCTCGACATCCTCGACACGATCCTCGACCGACGCACCACGCTCATACACGATCGGATGCATCCCGGCACGCGCGAGGATCAGCGCCGCAAACATCCCAGCCGGACCGAAGCCCACGACCACCGGACGATGCGCCTCCTCCCGGAAGTAGTCACGCCGAGGCACGTTCCCGATCTTCTCACCGAGCTCCGGCGCACGATACTCGACCCGCTCGCCCATCTGGACATCCCGGTTCCGAAGCCGCTTCACCAGCTTCTCCTCCGCCCGAAGACCACCCTCCAGCTCCACCAGCAGCGTATAACTGAAGAAAATCTCCGGCCGCTTCCGCGCATCGATCGACCGCCGCAGCACCTCCAGCGTCGCGATCTCCGCCGGCTTCACCCCCAGCAGCTTCGCACACTGAAGCCGCAGCATCTTTACCGACGCCGTCACCGGAAGCTTCACCTGATTCACCTTAATCATAAAAACTCCTTTATTCAAACGCCTCAAATGAGAGGCACTGATTCACCGTTCAGAACCCACCATCGCAGGCAGCGCTCCGGGGAGCTCCACTCCGACCATTAACAAAACACTGCCATCATAACACAAAACAGGAGAAATACGAAATCATAGTAACAGTCCATCCCCCTGGCTCTCCATGGAAGTTTGAGGCTGCTCCTCATTCGCCCACCCCATAGGATTCGTGGATGACTATACGTTCTGGTCCCACCCCCGCTCATGAGGAGCCCTCAAACTTCTGGCAACCCGGGCGAAAAAGATGAAAATCGATGGTTTCATCTAATAACTGGCGGATTATGAAATAGTGGATAATATTAACATCGTTTATCATTTTAGCGCACGATGCTAAGATATCCACTATTTCATAATCGGGCAAATATTGGATAGTTTTCCGTAAAATCAGGCATACGCATATATGCGTACCATCCAATCTACCTGGATTTTTCAAATAGTGGATATGTATTTCGGGCTTCTAAGAAGAATTTCCATAAGCGTATATCCAATATACCTTCATTTATAAAATACTGGATACTCGATCCCGGATTCCTCTTGTAAAATAAGGCTTTTCATATCCAGCATTTTCAAAATCGATTAAGAGTGGATATTTTCCAGCCTTCCTCTATTATTCCAGTTCAAAAACATATCCAGTATTTTCAAAATCAAGCCATATTGGATAGGACATGCCCTAGTTTGGACCTGGAGCCCCTCTTACCGTTACCCCATCATACCTGTTATTCACGGTTTTGATACAGCCTCACCCGCTCGGCCTGAAACAGGCGCCGATTATTTGTTTGCCTGCATGGGGCGGGCCGATATGTGAGTAGATAAAAGATGTACGCCGGGGGTGGGCAGGCAAACGAGAAGAGGCGCCCCGGGTAAGCGCCCCCAAAAACCAGCTGGATTTAGAAAGAAACCCGGCTGAACTGCTACAAATTATAGACACGTAGCAGGCTGGAGGACAGGCAGCGGAAAACCTATGCACGATCACAAATAAGCCGGAGGACAGACATCGGAAACCATACGCCGAGGACGTGTAAATTCAAAACAGGACCCCTTAGAAACACTTGGAGTAATTTTTCCTCAGCACTCCTTCCAACGCCGGGTTTTCATAAAGAAAACCCGGTGATTGGAAGGAGCCTAGTGTTTCTTAGGGGTCCTGTTTTAGAATTTACCGCCGCAGGGCGTACTGTGTTTCCGATGTCTGCCCTCCGGCTGTTTGCCGTACTGCGTTTCCGCTGCCTGCCCTCCGGCCACTGTTTATTTTTTTAGGAGTTTCCCTGCAGCTGCGCGTTGATCTCCGCCGCGCACGCCTCCAGGCTCTCCTTCCCATATAAATACTTATCCGCCGTGTTCTTGAAGGCATCCATCACGGTCGTCGATTCCAGCTGCGGAATCATGATCGCGTTCTCATCCTGCATCTCCCTGATCTCCTGCGCCGCCGCATACTCGAGCGAATCCACCTGCCGCGAACTCTTCAGCGCATCCAGCGCCCGCTCTGAAATCGGTACACCCTTCTCCGTGCCCTGCAGCCGCGCCATATCTGCGTCGTTGATGAGGAAGTTCAGGAAGCGCGCCGCCTCCTTCGGGTGCTGCGTCGTCGCACTGATCGCATAGAGCGTCGCCGGCTTCGTGTACCAGCCGCTGCGAAGCGCCCCCGGCTCCTTGATGTTGTTCCCGATGACGACATTGACCCCGGACTTAGAGAGCTCCGCGCAGTAGCGCGTCGCATCACTCGCCCAGCAGCCGGCCCCTGCCGTCGTCCCGTTTTCGAAATCCGTCGCGTCGAAATCCTCTACCCGCGGAATGACCTTCTTCTCCAGCAGCTGCTTATAGAAGTCGAGGATCTCCACCCAGTCCTCCGCTGTTCCGCAGTAGCTTCCATCCGCCGTGAACAGCACCCGGCCCGTCGTCTGCTCGAAATGCGCAACGAGGCACAGAAACAAATGCTTCTTCACCATGCCGATCGGATAGATCCCATCCTTCGACATCTGCTCCGCCGCCTGGAAAAGATCATCCCAGGTCTCCGGGATGTCGAGCCCATAGCGGTCATAGACATCCTTGTTATAGAAGAACACCGACATATTGTAGGCGATCGGGATCGCATTCAGATGCCCGTTCACCGTACCGAGTGCGAGATCCGCCTCCGTATAGCGGCTGAGATCCAGCACATCCGTCAGGTAGTTGAGGTTATAGTAGCCTGTCCCATCCGGCGAGTAGGTATGCAGCCAGGAATAGTTGATCTGCATGACGTCTGCGTTCGTATGGCTCTTCATGAACACCTGATTGCGCGTCTCGTAGCCGTCCCACACACCATAGGTGTGGTTCACACGAATGTCCGGATTCTTCTCCTCGAAGACCTGGATACCGGTCAGCGTGTACTGGTGGCGTGCGTCATTTCCCCACCAGGCGTAGGAAATCGCCGTCTGCTCCGTATCCTGCCGGTAGATCGTCTGCGTGCCCTCACCGAGCACGCGCTGGTGCCAGAAGCTGCAGCCACCGGTGCTGAGGGCCAATGCTGAGATCAGGGTGCATGCCAATAATTTTTTCCATGCGATTTTTCTCATCCCGTCTCACCACCTTACGAAACATAGTTCGGACGCGCCTTTCCGCTGCGCTTCGCCTCATAGAGGGCACTGTCTGCACGCTTATAGACGTCCTCGAAATGATATTTTCCCTTATCCATCAGATAGATGCCGGAGCTCACGGAAATCTGGCAGATATCCCGTTCCTTCTCGAACTCCCGCTTGAAGCAGTTATAGAGATGATGGATCTCGTCATGCGCCATCTCGTTCGCCTCCTCGAAGGAAAGTTCCGGATAGTTTCGGTAGATGGCGAACTCATCACCGCCCATACGTCCGATCAGCACATTCTCGGTGAAGGCATTCTGGAGCAGCTTCGCCATTCGGATGATGACCTCATCCCCGACACTGTGGCCGAGCTGGTCGTTCACCTTCTTGAAGTTATCGAGATCGAGCATGATGAAGCTGCTCACCTGCGTTTCGGAAACCGCCGCGATCTCGTTCGTGACGAAGCTTTCGAAGGAAGCTTTATTCAGAAGTCCGGTCATGAGATCATGACTCGCCTTATCATTCAAGTCGGTTACGATGCCGGATACCGAACGGTTGAATACGGTATAGACGAAGATACCGCCGAGGATCAGCACACAGCAGATGCAGGCGACGATCAAGATCGTCTTCTGCGCGGCGATGGAATTTTCACGTGTCATCGACTCCACGGAAATCGTACAGATGACGTGCCAGCCGTTCTGGCAGCTGTCCTTCGTCACGAGATACTCGCTGTCCATTACGCTGCCGCTCTCGACACCACTCAAAAGCGATACGATATGCTCCGGAAGCATGGTGGAAACCTCACGCTGACGGCTCGAGTACAGGATCTGGTCGTCTGCATTGACCAGACGTACCGTCATATCGTTCAGTGCCTTCGGGAGCTCGAACACACTCTCGAGCTCGCGGTTATAGATGGACGCCACGACGAGCGCATGCGGATTCAGACGCTTCGTGTAGTAGAGACGGTCATAATTTCCGTTGATGCCGAAGGACCAGCCGTCCGACGTCTGCGGATTCTGTATGGTCTTCGCGAAGGTCTCATACATGCCGCCCTTCGGGAACATCGCCTTCGTCACCTGTGAGATCCAGCCGATCGTGCTTTCATCACTGTAGATGATGCCGAAATCCGAGAAGTTCTCCATGATCCCGAGATCGACGATCTTCTCGTTGATGGCCTTCTCCCGCTGCAGCTTTTTATAATCATCAAGCGTCGTATCCAGCGGATCATAGCCATAGTACTCCTCACTGGAAAAAAGGAGGGCCGCCTTCTGCTGAACCTCCCGGATATAGTTATCGATATTCAGTTCCAGCTGCTTCGAATTCGCCGACACCAGCACCGACACCTGCTGCCGCAGGGTCGTATTCGAGCTGGACAACGTAAGACCCGTCACGACGATCGCCACCATCAGGATACCGAGCGAAAAGATGATGGTCATCGTCAGCTGGATCTTATGCAACATTTTGTTCACGCGTGATACTCCCCTCTATATCGCGAAACACTCATCAGACAGAGTACTAAAACCCGGACATTTACAGTGCATGTTTGATCCTATTACAACAAATCATGTACCCGATCACTAAATTTTATAAATATTTTACTATTAATTTTAAATATACGCAAGATTTACGACTGCGTTTCACGAAAAATACAGACAGCAGCGTGACTGTTCAGACAAGGGGACCAGGCGGGGCGACAACGGAGGCCATACGTAGAGACCGTGTGAAATCAAGCCGGGTCCCCTTAGCGGCACTTGGTAAATATCCATGCGCCTTTGGCGCATGGATGCCCCCGGGCGGCGAGGCCGTTTTGCCACCAAGGTGGCAAAATCAAGCGACGATGCCCGCGCCGTAGGCGCATCTAATGGCATCGTCTCCTTGTCTGTTTTCCTTAGCACCCTCTGTCAACGCTGAGTTTTCATCAGGAAAACTCAGCGATTGCAGAGGGCCTAGTGCCGCTTAGGGTCCCCGGCTTAGATTGAACCGGTCTCGTAGTACTGTGCCTCCGTTGTCGTCCCGCCGGGCCCCCTGTCTGAACGGTCACACTGCGGCGTGCCGCCCGGCGACGAAGCCGGAGGCCCAGGCCCACTGGAGGTTGTAGCCGCCGCAGATGCCGTCGATGTCGAGGACTTCACCGGCGAAGTAGAGGCCCGGGACGAGACGGGAAGCCATGGTGCCCGGATCAACCTCCGTCGTGTCGACACCACCGGCCACGACCTGTGCCTGCAGGAAGCCGTTCATCTCGACACACTCTGCCTTGAAGCGAACACTGAGGGATGCAAGGCTTCGAAGCTGCTTCTCACTGAGCTCCGCGACCGGAAGCTCTGGACGCACGCTCGCCATCCGAAGCAGAAGCTGCCCAAGCTTCTGGTGCAGCAGCCCCGTAAAGAAGCTCTCCATCTTCCGCCCCGCGAGCCGCTCCTGCCGCTGCCGGTACAGCTGAACCGCGAGGTCCTTCGGGTCCTCTGCCTTTGCAGCACAGCACGACACCTCTGCTCGCGCATTCTGCGCATTTTTTGCCGCCGATACTTCGATCGTCGAAATCCCAGAAGCCGAAGACGCTCGTTTCGAATTTCGTACTGCTGCACCTGCTTCTGTGAATCCCGGCAGGAAATTGATGTAGACCGCGGCCTTCTTCCCCTCCTGCAGCGCATACGCCGCATAACGGGACAGCTGGAACACCGGGATGCCCGAGATCCCATAATCGACGAGCTGAAGCTCCCCGGCCTCACGGTCGACACTGTGCCCGTCGATCACCAGCTCGAGCGCCGCCTCTGTACGGATCCCGGCGAGTGCCCGAAACGCATCTCCGGCGCAGCGGATCCCGCAGAGTGCCGGCACATACGGCACGATGGTATGCCCCAGCTTCCGCGCGATGAAGTATCCGTCCCCGTTCGAGCCCGTCTTCGGTGCCGCCTTCGAACCCGCCGCGAGGATCACTCGATCTGCCTTCACCGTCGCATCCGTACACTGAATCATAAAATATCCAGCGTTCCTCTTCTCGCGAATCTCCGACGCAGACGCAGCTTTCCCCGGCATGGACGCCTTTGCAGCCGAAAACTCCGCATCCGCGTCGACACGCTGCACGCTCTTCACCTCCGCGTTATAGTACACCTTCACCGACAGACGGTGAAGCTCCTCCCGGAGCGCATCCACGACAGCACTCGCCTGATCCGAATTCGGATAGACATAGCTTCCACGGAAACGCGGCTCCACCCCGATCGCACGGAACCAGTCCAGCACCGCCTCCGGCGGCAGCGCATCCAGCGACGGTGCCACAAACTCCGGATGAAAGCCCCGGAACTTCCCACCGATCCGATCACTCATATCGAGATTCGTGTAATTGCAGCGCCCGTTACCCGTCATCGCCAGCTTCTTCCCCAGCTGCGGATTCTTCTCGATCAGCGTTACGATCGCCCCGGCCCGCGCCGCCTCGATCGCCGCCATCATCCCGGCCGCTCCACCACCGATCACCGCCACTGTCGTCTTCCTGTTTTCATTTCTCTTACTTTCCATACTGAACGCTCCTAAAACTTGAGTGGAAGCCATACATAGACACCGAAAAACGCAATACAATCAAGGCCCCCTGTGGACTGACTGCAGAAGCCATACGAAGAGGTCGTGAAAAATCAAGTCGGGTTCCCTTAGCGGCACTTGGTGTTATCTCTCCTTGGAACCCTCTGCAACGCTGAGTTTTCATAAAGAAAACTCAGTGATTGCAGAGGGCCTAGTGCCGCTTAGGGAGCTCGACTTAGAGTTTTCCGAGCTCGCAGTACTGTGCTTCTGCAGCCAGCCCACAGGGGGCCTTAATAATGTGATTTTTCCGGCCTCGAAGTACTGTGTTTCTACAGGCTGCCCACCGGGGCCTGTTAAATTACGAAACAAAGCGCTTCAGCCGTCCACCCATCGGCATATGATCCAGATCCTCACGCGTAAACGCATGCATCGCCAGTAACATACCGAAGTACAGCACGATCGCCACGATCACCGCCGGCACCACCATCAGCACCGAGCCGATCCGCGAGTACTTCTCTGCCTCCGGCAGCACGATCCGCACCCCGGTTGAAATTGCGAAGGCCACGATGCCCATCACCACACTCGCGATGGCCGGCATCACATAGGTCTTCGCCACACCCTGGCGGAAACGCACGTGCTTCCGGATCGCCAGCTGGTTCAGGAAGCACATCATGAACGCAAAGAGGATGTTTGAGATCACGACCGCATATACGCCCATGCCCGTCATCAGGAGAAGCAGCAGGCAGACCACGTGGAACACGAGGGAAATCAGCGCATTCACCAGCGGCACATTCAGGTGTCCGAGTCCCTGCAGGATCGCATTACTGATGGTACTGAGACTGTAGAACGCGACGGCCAGCGAACCGATCCGTGTCAGCATGATGAGCATCGCGACATGCTTTCCAGGGAACAGCATGCGACAGATCGGATCCGCCAGCGCGCAGAGCCCCACCGTCGACGGAATCGCGATCAGCATCGTGAAGCGGATACTGTAGCGCACACGGGTCACCGTATCGCGCCGGTTATGCTCCGCGACCGCCCGCGTCAGACTCGGGATCAGTGACGATGACAGAGCATTGGCCAGGGCCACTGGAATATTAAAGAGGATGTGGTACTCGCCGAAGATGCCCCACTGCGTGACGATCTCGTCGCCGTGGCCGAGCTTCGCCATCACGTTTCCGAAGATGGCGTCGTCCATGACGGAGGAAATGTTGTAGACCGTCGAGGAAATGAGGATCGGGAGCATCGTGCCGAGCAGCAGGAAGCCGATGGAGGCATAGCTGTCGACCTCACTCGTATCCTCGCGCATATCCCGGCGCATCGCCGGCACCTGGCTGAGGAAGAGGATCACGAAAAACAGCAGCGCCGTCAGCGCACCCGCACCGGTACCGATCGCACCACCCGCGGCACCGAAGGCATAGCTGTACTCCTCACTCTGGTAGAGGACGTTCGCCGTCTCTCCGCGGTGAAACAGGATGCTCGCGGCGAGCACCGAGATGGCAGCATTGACGATCTGCTCGAGAATCTGAGAGATCGCCGTCGGCACCATGTTGCCGCTGCCCTGGAAGTAGCCGCGCAGGATACCGAGGTAGGCCATGAGCCAGACCGTCGGCGCCAGCGCACGCAGCGCGAAGGAGCAGAACGGCTTCTTCAGGAAGACCTCGGCGATGGCATCTGCACCGAACCAGAGGGCACCGCACATCGCGGCACCGGCGATCGTCGCGTAGAAAAAGGCGGCACGAAGCACGCGAGCGGTATTTCGGTACTGCCGGTTCACGAGGTTCGCCGATACGATCTTCGACACCGCGGTCGGCATGGAAAAGCTGCTGAGGATCAGCAGGAGTGTATAGATACTGAAGGCACTGGTGTAGTAGCCGTTTCCTTCATCGCCGATGATTGCCGTGAGCGGCACCCGGTACACCATACCGATGATGCGCACGATGATGCTCGCGATGGCGAGGAGGGAGCCCTGCACGATGAAGTTGTTCCGGCGGTTCTGCCGCTGCTGCTCACCGGCGGTCCGCTGCACGCGCACGCTCTGCGGGTTCACCTGCCGACGCGTCGATGGACGTCTGGATGGTCGTTCATTCATCTGAAGTAGCCCCTTCCTTCCAGAATCTCCTTCTGGCGACGCTCCATCTCGATGCGCTCCTCGTCCTCCATGTGGTCATAGCCGAAGAGGTGCAGCATGCTGTGGGCCACGAGAAAGGCCAGCTCCCGACGCTCCGGATGACCATACTCTACTGCCTGCGACGCGATGCGGTCCTGATTCAGCACGATATCCCCGAGCAGCAGCTCTCCACTGTCGGGATTGAAGATATCGTCATCGTCCTCGTCGATCGCGTCGAAATCGGCCGGGCGCGCCCAGTCGACCATCGGATAGGACAGCACATCCGTCGTCCGGTCGATCCCGCGGGTCTCGCGGTTCAGCTCGTGGATCCCGTCGTCGTCCGTGATCATCACGCTGAGCTCACACTCATACGGACAGTGCTCATACTCGATCGCCGCCGCGATGATGTCCCGGATGATCGCCTCGAAATCGAGATCCAGCTTCTTCTCTGTATCAAAATCGATATTAATCGTCATAGCTTCCTTCCTCTCCCGCCTGACCAGTTCGAGAGCTCTTCTATATTCGGCCAATGCACATCTTATGCACCTGCCCGTGCGCCGTTCGACCAATGCAGATCTTGTGCACCCGCCCGCACACCGTTCGGCCAATGCAGACCTTATGTACCCGCCCTTACTCGCTGCGATGGCGGTTTTCGTTTCGATGCTCGCCGTAGCTTCGCGGACTCTGCATCGCCTGCGCGCGACGCGCACGCTTCGCCTCGTCCTTCTCGTAGGCGTTGACGATGCGCTGTACCAGCGGGTGACGGACGACGTCTGCGCTGGTTAGCTCAATGAAGGAGATGCCCTCCACGCCACGGAGGACGCGCATCGCGTCCTCGAGACCGGACTTCTTGCCCTCCTCGAGGTCCTTCTGCGTGAGGTCACCCGTGACGATGACCTTCGAGCCGAAGCCGATACGGGTAAGGAACATCTTCATCTGCGCCGGTGTCGTATTCTGTGCCTCATCGAGGATGATGTAGGCATTGTCCAGCGTACGTCCACGCATATAGGCGAGTGGTGCGACCTCGATGAGTCCCTTCTCGGCGTTCGCCTGGTACTGCTCGGCACCCATGATACTGTAGAGCGCGTCGTAGACCGGACGCATGTACGGATCCACCTTCGACTGGAGATCACCCGGCAGGAAGCCGAGCTTCTCACCGGCCTCGATCGCCGGACGGGTCAGGATGATGCGCTGCACCTCCTGCTGACGGAAGGCCGTGATGGCCATCGCCATGCCGAGGTAGGTCTTACCGGTACCCGCCGGACCGATGCCGAAGGTGATCATGTTCTCACGGATCGCATCCACGTAGTCCTTCTGACCGAGGGTCTTCGGCTTGACCGGCTTGCCCAGTGCGGTGCGTGCGAGGATGTCCTTGTCGATCTCTACCATGTCGCTGCCCGAGCTCTTCTCGGAGAAGCTGAGGGAGATCGCATAATCTACGTTTTGCTCCGTCAGGTCGTTCCCGCGCTGGCTGAGCTCGAGAAGATTCTTCAGCACGGCTCTCGCCTTTTCGGTATCCCTCTCCTCACCGATGATTTTCAGAACGCCGTTCCGATCGATGATCGTGACATGAAAGCTACGCTCGATTTTCTTCAGGTTGCTGTCGAGAAGCCCGAGAACATTCTGCTCGTGCTCCATCGGGATATCAAAAATTGTTTCTACGCTTGCCAATGGCTTCCTCCTCGCCGCCCTTCGACGGTCTTTCGTGGACTATAATCACACTTCGGGCTACACGCCGCGGACGGCGTGTCTCTGCGCCAGCGTGACCCTATCCCGAATAATAAAATAAAAATACCAAAAAAGATAGCCCTAATTCATCACTGAATCAGGGCTACATGAATCATCTATTAAGAATCATCTATAATTAGTTGAACTTACGCTTTCTGGCCGCCTCAGACTTCTTCTTGCGTCTTACAGATGGCTTCTCGTAATGCTCTCTCTTGCGAATCTCCTGCTGGATGCCTGCCTTCGCGCAGTTTCTCTTGAATCTACGCAGTGCGCTGTCCAGAGACTCGTTCTCTTTTACGATAACATTTGACATGCTGAAACCCAAACCTCCCTTCGGGTGCAAACTTAATATGTAGTATAGCACATAAAATCGCTTCGTCAAGGAAATTCTTCAGATTTTCGTGACAAATCAGCTCAAATCATCACTTGATCTGCGCCTCGACAGCTGCAGAAGCGGCTGCGATCGCCTCATCGATCTTTGCAGCATCCTTACCACCGGCCTGTGCCATGTTCGGACGTCCGCCACCGCCGCCTCCGACGATCGGTGCGATCTGCTTGATGAGGTTACCGGCATGGGCACCGCTCTTCACAGCGCCATCGGTCGCCATGGCAACCATGGACACCTTGCCGTCCTTGTCGGAGATCAGGAGGATCACGCCCTCACCGAGCTTTGTCTTCAGATCATCGCCGAGATTACGAAGCTCGTTCATATCCACGCCGGATACGTGTGCACCGAGGAACTTCACGCCCTTGATCTCGACCACGGAATCCATGACGTTTCCGAGTGCGTTCTGCGCCTCCTTGCTCTTCAGGGCCTCATTCTCGCTGCGAAGCTCCTTCACTTCCTTCTGAAGGGACTGGATGTGTTCCTTCAGGGTCGCCGGCGTCGCCTTCACGAGCTCAGCGGCCGCGATCATCTCATGCTCGAGATTCTCGTAGTACTTACGAACATTGTCCCCGGTCAGTGCCTCGATACGACGCACACCGGCTGCAACACCGGTCTCGGACAGGATCTTGAACTGACCGATCTGCAGGGTGTTCTTCACATGGGTACCACCGCAGAGCTCGGTTGAGAAATCGCCCATGCGAACGACACGCACCTCTGCACCGTACTTCTCGCCGAAGAGCGCCATCGCACCGGACTTCTTCGCCTCCTCGAGGGTCATGACATCGGTACGAACCTCGAGACCCTCCTGGATCTTCTCGTTCACCATGTCCTCGACCTTCTGAAGCTCTTCTCTCGTCATCGCCTGGAAGTGTGAGAAGTCGAAACGGGTTCTGCCTGCATCCTGGAAGGAGCCGGCCTGCTCAACATGGGTACCGAGTACCTCACGCAGTGCCTTCTGAAGAAGGTGGGTCGCGCTGTGGTTACGGCAGGTCGCCATGTGATTCTTCTCGTCGACCTTCAGGGTCACGGTATCGCCGAGCTTCAGCATACCCTTGCGCATCACACCGATGTGGGCGATCTTGTTGCCGCCGACATGCTCCGTGGATGTCACCTCGAACGCGGCCTCGCTGCCGAGCTCGATCACACCGGTATCACCGACCTGGCCACCCATGGTGCCGTAGAACGGGGTCTCCGCCGTGATGATCGCGCCATGCTCGCCATCGGAAAGTGCCTCTACGACGGCATCCTCTGCATCGGCATCGCCTGCTGCGAGGGAAACCATCGCCACGATCTTCGAATCCGCCTCAAGCTTGTCGTAGCCGACGAAGCTGCTTGCGATTGCCGGATCGAGCTCATCATATACGGTCGCTGCGTGGCCGCTGTAATCTGCCATCTTACCGGAAGCGAGACGATCGTTACGTGCCTGCTTCTTCTGGCTGTCCATCGCCTCCTGGAAGGCCGCCTCATCAACGGTGAAGCCCTTCTCCTCGAGGATCTCCTTCGTATTATCGAGCGGGAAGCCATAGGTATCATAAAGCTTGAACGCATCCTCGCCGGAAAGCTCATGCGCACCGCTTGCGGCGAGCTTCGCCTCCATCTCCTCGAGGATCGCCATGCCCTGCTCGTAGGTCTTCTCGAACTTCTCTTCCTCCGCCTTGATAACGCTCAGGATGAAGTCCTTCTTCTCTTCAAGCTCAGGATAACCGTCCTTCGAGGTCTCGATGACACGGCTTGCCAGCGTCGGCAGGAAGGAGCCACCGATGCCGAGCTTACGTCCATGACGTACGGCACGACGGATGATACGACGGAGTACATAGCCACGGCCGTTGTTGGACGGCATGATACCATCGGAGATCATGAAGGTCATCGCACGGGAGTGATCGGTCACGATACGTACCGATACGTCGCTCTCCTCGCAGCCCGGTGCCTCATACTTGACGCCACCGGCGAGCTCGCAGATGAGATCACGAAGATCCTTCAGCGTATCGACGTCGAAGATGGATCCTACATCCTGAACAGCGACGGCGAGACGCTCGAGACCCATACCGGTATCGATGTTCTTCTGCGCGAGGTCACTGTAGTTTCCCTTACCATCATTGTTAAACTGAGAGAATACGACGTTCCAGACTTCCATGTAACGGTCGCCCTCGCCGCCCATAACGTCCTCCGGGCCGTTTCCGTACTTCTCACCACGATCATAGTAGATCTCGGTACATGGTCCGCAAGGTCCGGAGCCGTGCTCCCAGAAGTTGTCTTCCTTGCCGAACTTGTAGATGTGGTCCTCCGGGATATGCATCACATTCTTCCAGATGTCATACGCCTCCTGATCGTCTACATAGACAGACGGATACAGACGGTCCGGATCCAGGCCGACACGCTCGGTCAGAAACTCCCATGCCCATGGAATCGCTTCCTTCTTGAAGTAATCACCGAAAGAGAAGTTTCCGAGCATCTCAAAGAAGGTACCGTGGCGGGCTGTCTTACCAACATTCTCTAGGTCACCGGTACGGATGCACTTCTGGCAGGTGGTGACTCTGCGTCTCGGCGGAATCTCCTGTCCTGTAAACCATGGCTTCATCGGTGCCATACCGGAATTGATAATGAGCAGTGAATTGTCATTATGCGGAACCAGTGAAAAACTGTTGATCCGTAAGCATCCCTTCTCCTCGAAGTAGCTCAGGAACAGCTCACGCAGCTCATTTACGCCTCTGTACTGCATTCTCGTTCTCTCCTTGCTTTGTTTCATATATAAGCCCTTTACGGGCATCTTAGACATTAACTCGTAAAATATAGCACAGCGCTCAGAAACTTGCAAGATAGGAGCGGTAATCCTTCAGGAGGTCGTAGCAGCGTTCGCGTGTGAGGGCGATCTCACGGCTCAGGTAATCGATGTTCTCCATCACGCTGAGCTTATCCTGGTCGAGCTCTTTCATGCACTCGTGGTTCCGCGAGATCAGAAACGCGCTCGCCGAGGCGATGTAGGCGTCCTTTTCGCTCTCTGTCATGTTCGCGGTGATGGCACGGCCGAGCGCCTCGAGCTCCCGGTTCCAGAGCTTCGCGATCGTCGTATAGTCCTCCTTCAGCGCACTCCCCTGCTGTTCGACGGCGGCGATGTCCTCGAGTGCCCGGATCTCGGCGAAGGCAGACTCGAACTGCGCGATCTGGTCGACAGACGCTTCCGCTGCCTCACTTTCCTGCACCGGCGTCGTCTCTGCAACGATCAGCTGCTCCCTCGTTTCGGAGGGAGCAGCTTCCGTCGTCACCATCGACGCATGGCGGATCAGCGCCTGATCAAGATAGATCCGAATCCCCAGGGTGATCGCCGCAAGGATCAGTACCAGAAGTGCAATCCCCCGGAGCATTCGGCTTGAAACATGTTTTCTCATCTGTATATCAGAAGCTCCCCGTATGGAGCTTTACGTCCTTTCTTTCTGACCCGGCCAATGCCTTCGACCCATACGTATATCCCTCCACCTGCAGGAATCACAGGCGGAGGGAACCGGTCATCATCGTATCCACTTATCATACAGGCTGAGCAGCTGGTTTGTAAAGCGTGCGAGGTCCTTATTGGCACCACCATAGTTTGCCTTGACGGCGGCCAACAGCTTCGTGTAGGCGGCCAGCAGGCGATCGTAGGCGGCATCGCTCGTCTTCTTCCGCTTCGAGGAGCCATCCTCCACCAGTACATACGTCGGCTTCTCGATCTTCTTCGGCTCTGCCACGGTCTCCCACTCATTCTTCAGGAGGTTGAAAACCGAACCGGAGTACGGACAGTTCACCGTGTAGTGGAGCTCGTCCTCGATCAGCTTCGAGAGTACCTCCATGCCGTCATCACTGCCATGCACGAGGAAGACACGGTCCGGCGCCTGCTCGTAGGCACGGATCCAGTTCATGAGGCCGAACTGATCCGCATGGCTCGACATATCGGCCATCTGCGCGATCTCCGCCTTTACCGCCACCTCCTCACCGAAGAGCTTCACGTGATCAGCACCATCTATCAGTGCCCGTCCCAGCGTTCCCTCCGCCTGATAGCCGGCGAAGACGATGGTCGACTCCGGACGCCAGAGATTGTACTTGATATGATGGCGGATACGACCGGCATCACACATGCCGGAGGCCGAGATGATCACCTTCGGGGTCTCATCGAAGTTGATGGCCTTCGACTCCTCGAGCGTGATGGCGAGGTTAAGTCCCCGGAAGGAAATCGGGTTGATACCTTTATCAACGATGGCACGCGTCTCATCATCGTAGCACTCATCGAGATTCTGCGAGAAGACATGCGTCGCATCGACCGCCAGTGGACTGTCGACATAGACCGGGAAGTTGTCATGCCCGACGATGAGATGCTCCTGCTTGATCTGGCGGAAAAGATACAGCAGCTCCTGCGTACGGCCCACCGCAAACGCCGGCATCACGACATTGCCGCCCCGATCGAGGGTCCGCTGCGTGATGTTCAGGAGATCCTGCAGATGGTTGACCGTCGTATCATGGAAGCGGGATCCATAGGTCGACTCCATCAGCACATAATCCGCCTCCTTGATGTACTCCGGATCCCGAATCAGCGGCTTATCAAAGTTTCCGATATCACCGGAGAACACGAGCTTCTTCGTAACGCCCTCTTCCGTCAGCCACATCTCGATGGATGCAGAACCGAGCAGATGACCCGCATCGATGAAACGTACACGAACGCCATCCCCGAGCTCGATCATCTCATGATAGTTCACCCCGCGGAAGTGCTGCAGCACATTCGCCGCATCCGTAAGATCATAGATCGGCTCCACCTCCGGCAGACCCGCACGACGTCCCTTCCGGTTCTTCCACTCACACTCCTGCATCTGGATATGCGCTGAGTCCCGCAGCATGATCTCCGACAGTGCCTGCGTCGCCTTCGTCGTCAGCACCGTCCCGTTGAAGCCCTTCTTATAGGCCATCGGGATCATCCCCGCATGATCGATATGCGCATGCGTCAGAAGGATGTAGTCGACCTCCGAATACTTGATCGGCAGCGGCGCATTCTCATAGTAATTTCGCCCCTGCTCCATACCACAGTCCACCAGAATCCTGAGCCCCGCTGCCTCTACATAATGCAGCGACCCCGTCACCTCATGATCCGCACCTATAAAATGAAGCTTCATACAGGCCTCCCTCTCTCAAATGAAAATTAATTTCGCTGTTTTCATTATAGCAGAGTGAATATTTCTTTTCTATGCGCAGATTCAATCAGATGTATGAATTCTGAAGCGGATCATCGCGGCGGACCGGCTCCAGAGGTGCTGGTCGAGGACGTGTAAAATCAAAATATGACCCCTTAGAAACACTTGGTACATTTTCCTTAGCACTCCTTCCAACGACGAGTTTTCATAAAGAAAACTCGTTGATTGGAAGGAGCCTAGTGTTTCTTAGGGGTCATATTTTAGATTTTACCGCCGGAGACCAACAGCCTCTGGAGTCGGCCCGCCGCGATATTGCTTATTCTGACAGGTAGGCCGCCTTGACCTTCGGATCATTCGCAAGATCCTGCGCCCGACCCTCGATCGTGATTTTACCGGTCTCCAGC
This sequence comes from Oribacterium sp. HCP3S3_B9, assembly GCF_052064255.1. Lineage (NCBI taxonomy): Bacteria > Bacillati > Bacillota > Clostridia > Lachnospirales > Lachnospiraceae > Oribacterium > Oribacterium sp. HCP3S3_B9. Next base: position 20,825 of record NZ_JBQHVY010000013.1, on the reverse strand, counting down.
ACATACGCACGATCCGCGATCGCGAGTGCCTTATTCGCATTCTGCTCGACGAGAAGCACCGTCACACCGGTCTCGTGAATCTTCTCGATGATGTTGAAGATCTCGTTTACATAAATCGGGGACAGACCCATGGACGGCTCATCCATGACGATCATCTCCGGATTACTCATCAGCGCACGCCCCATCGCGAGCATCTGCTGCTCACCACCGGAAAGCGTTCCTGCGACCTGATTCTTACGCTCCTCCAGTCTCGGGAAATGCTTATAGACCGTCTCGAGCGACTCTGCGATGCCATCCTTATCCTTCCGGGTATAGGCACCGAGCATCAGGTTCTGATAGACCGAAAGCTGTGCAAATACACGCCGGCCCTCCGGTACATGGGCGAGTCCCGCACCGACCATCTTATGGCCCGGTGTATGCGTGATTTCCTTCCCGTTATAGAATACATGACCGGAACGCGCCGGAATCAGCCCCGTGATGGTCTGCAGCGTCGTCGTCTTGCCGGCACCATTGGCACCGATCAGGGTGACGATCTCGCCCTTATCTACATGGAAGGAAATGCCCTTTAATGCATGGATCACTCCGTAGTATACGTTGAGATCCTGTACATCTAAAATCGTACTCATGTCTTCTCCTCCTTAATCTCCGAGATATGCCTTGATGACTTCCGGATCATGCAGTACATCGGCGGTCTTACCCTGCTTCAGTACCTGACCGAAATTGAGGACGGTCAGACGGTCACAGATACCGGATACCAGCTTCATATCATGCTCGATCAGAAGGATCGTCATATCGAACTCATCCCGTACGAGACGGATGGTACGCATCAGCTCCTCGGTCTCACTCGGGTTCATACCGGCAGCCGGCTCATCCAGCAGGAGGAGCTTCGGCTCGGTTGCGAGCGCGCGGGCGATCTCGAGCTTACGCTGCTGACCATACGGGAGGTTGGAGGCCTTATAGTCCACAAAGTCCTGAAGGTCGAATACCTTGAGAATCTCCAGTGCCTTCGCATCCATCTCCTTCTCAAGCTTACGGTACTTCGGTGTTCTCAGAATACCGTCCAGCGTAGAATAGGTGTAATGGTTATGCAGTCCGGCCTTTACATTGTCCAGCACGGACATGTTGTGGAAGAGACGGATGTTCTGGAAGGTACGTGCGATGCCCTTCTTGTTGATCTCCTCACAGCTGAGACCCGTGATGTTGTCTCCGTCGAGAAGGATCTGACCACTGGTCGGCTTATATACACCGGTCAGAAGGTTAAATACGGTCGTCTTTCCGGCACCGTTCGGGCCGATCAGACCGTAAAGCTCATTCTTTTCGATCTGCACATGGAAATTATCAACTGCCTTCAGACCACCGAAGGAGATGCCCAGTGCTTCAATGTCTAACATAGCCATGCTTACGTCGTCTCCTTTCCTTCGTCACTCTTCTTACTGAAACGGGCCATGATCTGCTGGCGAAGCGCGATCAGGGATGGTGCCGAGGTAAACAGCATCATGAGAATCAGGACGATCGCATACATGAGCATACGATAGTCGTTGAGTCCGCGCAGAACCTCTGGCAGGAGCGTCAGGATGACCGCCGCGATGACGGAGCCACGGACATTACCGATGCCACCCATGACGACGAAAACGAGGATCATGATGGACTGGTTGTAGCCGAAGTTCTTCGGCAGCGCCTGGAGCGAGCTCAGGTTGTGTGCATACAGTACGCCGGCTGCACCCGCGATCGCTGCAGAGATGGTGAAGGCCATCAGCTTATAGCGGGTAACATTGAGCCCGATCGACTCGGCGGCGATACGATTATCACGGATGGCCATGATGGCACGTCCGGTTCTCGAGTTGATGAGGTTGAGTACCACGAAAAGTGCGACCAGCAGAAGGATCACGCCGATCGTGAAGGTCGCCTGCTTCGGGGTACCGGTGATGCCCTGCGCACCCTTGATGATGACGGTGCCGCCATCCATACCGAGAGAAAGCGAATCCTTCAGCGAGAAGTGCGCGCCGTGATCGTCGATACCGAAGTACAGTGCGTTGATGATGTTCTTGATGATCTCACTGAACGCGAGGGTGACAATCGCGAGGTAGTCGCCCTTCAAACGAAGGACCGGGATACCGATCAGGAAACCGAAGACAGCCGCAGCCGCTGCACCGATCAGAATCGCGATGATGAAACGAAGAAGCGGTGGCATCGCACTGCTCTTCATCAGCATCGTCCAGGTCGCGGAGGCGAAGGCACCGACGCACATGAAGCCGGCATGGCCGAGCGACAGCTCACCGGAGATACCGACCACGAGGTTCAGGCTCACCGCCATGATGCTGTAGATCGTGAGCGGAACGAGCAGTCCCTTGATAAGGGAGCTGACCTGTCCGGCATTCAGGAAGATCTCGACGATGATATACGCGAGAATCACCATACCGTAGGTGATCATATTAGAGCGGAAGGTCTTAGCCTTCGCTGTAGACATTGACATAGATGTAGTTTTCATTTTCATGCCGACTCACACTTTCTCCATGATCTTCTTACCGAGGATACCCGTCGGCTTCACCAGAAGAACGATGATCAGTACTGAAAATACGATGGCGTCACTCAGCTTCGAGGAGATGTACGCCTTCGACAGATTCTCAAGCACACCGAGGATGATCCCGCCGATGAACGCGCCCGGGATGGAGCCAATGCCTCCAAGCACGGCCGCAACGAAGGCCTTGATGCCCGGCATGGCACCGGTGGTTGGCGTCAGCGTCGGGTACGCAGAGCACATCAGGATACCGCCGATCGCCGCCAGTGCAGAACCGATGGCGAAGGTCATCGAGATGGTCTTATTGACATCGACACCCATGAGGGTCGCCGCGCCCTTATCCTCCGAAACCGCCAGCATCGCCTGCCCGGCCTTCGTCTTGTTGATGAAGGTCACCAGTCCGCCGACGATGATCAGACAGCACAGGATCGTCACGATGGTCTCACCAGAAATCGTCAGTGCACCACCGGCGAGCTTGACCGGCTTGATCGGGACAAAGGAGGTAAAGCTCTTCGGATTCGCACCGAACAGGAGCAGCGCCACATTCTGAAGAAGATACGATACACCGATCGCGGTGATCAGAACGTTCAGAGAGTTGGCCTGACGGAGTGGCTTATACGCGACCTTCTCGATGACGACGCCCAGCAGGGTGCAGATCACCATCGACAGGAGGGTCGACACCAGGATCGGCAGCCCCAGCTGGTTCAATGCAATAAACGCTGCGTAACCACCGACCATGAGGATATCACCATGGGCGAAGTTGAGCATCTTTGCGATTCCATATACCATCGTGTAGCCCAGGGCGATGATCGCGTAGATCGAGCCTAAACTGACACCACTCAGCAAGTAGGAAATGAAACTCATCATCTCTAAACACCTCTTTGAAAATTTATGGGGTCTGACCCCCTTACAAATTCCTTACGGAACCTTCATCATTTCGTAATGGGGTCAGACCCCATAAACTGAATTCAATAAAGGGTTGCTTGTAGCAAGCAACCCTTTATGCTCTTTCATCATGCAGAAAAAGAAGATTTTCTCATGATGCTTCATCACTTTTCCGATCAGTCGGCAGAAGTATAGGCACCATCCTTGACGATGACCGCCTTCGGCTCCTTATCGACATCACCGTTCTCGCTCCATGTCATGCCGGTACCGGTGAGACCGTCATACTTGAGTGACTTCATCTGCTCTTCCATCGCTGTACCAAGATCAGATACAGACATGTTCGGAGTCAGATTACCAGCCTCGAGGGCAGCCTTCATGATGTATGCTGCATCATACGCATCCGCTGCGAACTGAATCGGTGTATCACCGAACTTATCCTTATAAGCTGTTACGAAGCTTGCGGTCTTCTCATCGGTCGCATCCGCTGCGAACGGGGTCAGAAGCATGAGGCCCTCCGCGAGAGACTTGTCGAAGTTCTCCACATCGAGGATACCATCCATACCATCACAGCCGAAGAAGGTCGGCTTGTAGCCCATGGTGTTTGCCTGTGTCAGAACGAGTGCTGCCTCTGTGTAGTAGAACGGAAGGAATACGAGCTCTGCACCTGCGCTCTGCATCTTCTGAAGCTGCGTAGAGAAATCTGTCTTCGAATCCGCCGTGAACTGCTCATCCGCTACGATCTCAAGACCCTGATTGCCGGCCTCGGTAACGAAGGAATCGTGAATACCGGAGGAGTAAACATCCGAAGAATCATAGATGATACCGATCTTGGTTGCCAGCTTGTGTGTTCCGATATACTCTGCGGACTTGGCACCCTGTGCAGGATCCGAGAAGCATACACGGTATGCATTCGGTGCTGCGGTACAGTCAACTGCAGAACCTGACGGAGTCAGAAGGAACATATTATCATTCTGTGCCTCAGAGGCAACCGCGATGGTCGGTGCGGAAGTGGTCGGTCCGATCAGCATCTGCATGCCCCAGTCCTTGAGGGAGTTGTATGCGTTGATGGCCTTCTCCTGATCATGCTCATCATCTGCCGTCTTATACTCTACCTGGTAGCCATTGATACCGCCGGCTGCATTGATCTCATCGATCGCAACCTGAGCACCATTGATGACAGCCTTACCATAGATAGCTGCACCACCAGTCAGCGGTCCCTGGGCACCGATCTTCCATGTAAGATCGGAAGAAGCTGCTGTATCACCAGCTGCGGCTGTCGTCGCCTCCGGCGTAGATGAAGAACCACAGGCTGCTAAAGACGCAACCATCGAAGCTGCAAGTACTGCACTTAATACCTTTTTCATAATTTTTCTCCTCTCAGTTTTCTAAAATACAAGCTTTCTGAAAACTTTTCATCATTATAAAGTTCGTAGTTATGGAAGTCAACAACTTTTATAACATTTTTTCACATTTACAGCTCATATTATAACGTTAGAGAATATGTATTATAATATATTTTTCTCAGAACAACACAGGGCCCCGGAGGGGCCCTGCGTGAATTTAAGATTATTTATCAAACGGAACGTTCACGTTCTCGATGGTCCGGTCGCGGAGCATCAGATCACGGACCGCTTCCCTGGCCGACTTGCCTTCGAAGAGAATCTGATTGATGCCCTCGACGATCGGCATCGAAACCTCATACTTCGCCGCGAGTGCACGTGCCGCCTTCGCCGCATACACACCCTCGACCGTCTGACCGACCTCCTGCATCGCCTCCTCGTAGCTTCTGCCCTCGCCCATCAGGATACCGGCACGGCGGTTCCGGCTGTGCATGGACGCACAGGTCACGATCAGATCACCGATACCGCTCAGGCCGTTGAAGGTCTCCATGCGGCAGCCCATCTTCACGCCGAGCCGCTCGATCTCCGCGATACCGCGTGTGATCAGCGCTGCCTTCGTGTTGTCTCCATAGCCGAGACCGTCCGCCATACCGGCCGCCAGCGCGATGACGTTCTTCGTCGCGCCGCCGATCTCGATGCCCTTGATATCCGGGTTGATGTAGACACGGAAGCAGTCGCACATGAACGCGTTCTGTACGAAAAGCGCTGTCTTCTCGGTATGCGCACCAGTCACGATCGTCGTCGGAATGAAACGCGATACCTCCTCGGCATGGCTCGGTCCGGACAGAACCGCGACATCTGCCTGCGGGATTTCCTCTTCGATGATATCCGACATCGTATAGAGTGTACCCTCTTCGATGCCCTTCGCCACGGATACGATGACCTGACCCTCGCCGACATACGGCTTCATCTCATGCGCCGTCGCACGCACGAAGATGGACGGCACCGCCAGCACGACGAGCTCCTGATCCTTCAGTGCAGCCTCCAGATCGGAGCTGAAGCACATGCTCTCCGGAATCACGGCACCCGGCAGATTCTTATGACGGTGGGTCTCCTGAAGCGCATCCACCTCCTGCTGAAACTTCGACCAGATGGTCACCTTATGTCCGTTATGGGCGAGCAGAATGCCGAGGGCCGTACCCCAGGTACCTGCGCCGATGATTGATGCTTTCATAAAATCTCCTCAATTTAAAGCAGATTACTTCTTAAAGTGGAACTTCGACTCCGTACCATTCTTCAGCCGCACGATATTTGAGCGGTGCTGCCATACCCCGAGCGCTGCGATCAGGAAAAACACGACGAGTACGATCGGGTAGATCGCCATAGACATCGGAAGAAGGCCGAAGTATCCGAAGATGGCAGTCAGGATAAACAGCAGGGATACGCCGCAGATCGAGCCGACGCTCACATAGCCGGTGGCCTTCGCGATCACCAAGAACAGCGCAAACAGTACGATGGCCATCCGCCAGTCGAAGGCGATGATAAGCGCACCCGTACAGGCGATTCCCTTTCCACCGTGCAGCATCGGAAGTGCCGGAAAATCATGTCCGAGGATCGAACCGAAGCCCGCAAAGACGGTGATGAGGGTGCCCTCATCGATCGTCGCCGGTTTGTAGATCATGTGCATCATGAGGATCGGAACGATGGTCTTCGCGATATCCAGCAGCAGCACGGTCGCTCCTGCTTTCTTTCCGAGCGTCCGGCTGATGTTCGTCGAGCCCGGATTACCGGAGCCCTGCTTATAGATATCGATGCCCTGAGACTTCGCATACAGATAGCCATTCGGTATGTTACCGAAGATATATCCCACGACCAGGGAAATGATCATATGCTGTATATTCATCACTCATCCTCTCCGGCCTGGCGCTCACGGATCAGGAACTTCAGTGGTGTTCCCGGGAAGCCGAAGGCCTCACGAATCTGATTCTCGATGTATCTCGTATACGAGAAGTGCATCAGCTGCTGGTCATTCACGAAGATCACGAAGGTAGGCGGCTCGACCGCGGTCTGCGTCATGTAGAACAGCTTGAGACGCTTGCCCTTATCACTTGGCGGCTGCTTCATCGCCGTCGCTCTCGTCATGATGTCGTTGAGCACACCCGTACGGATACGAAGTGTCTGGCTCTCCCGTACCTGATTGACGAGATCGAAGATCTTATTCAGACGCTGTCCGGTCTCGGCCGAGATGAAGAGGTACTGCGCATACGGCATGTAGGAGAACTTCTCCATCAGCTTCGTCTGGAATTCCTTCATCGTCTTATCATTTTTATCCGGCACCGCATCCCACTTGTTCACGCAGATGATGACGCCCTTTCCGGACTCATGCGCGATCCCGGCGATGCGTGCATCGCCCTCCGTGATTCCCTGGGTCGCGTCGATCAGCACGAGACAGATATCCGCGCGATCCACAGCCGCGACGGTACGGATGACAGAGTAACGCTCGATATCATCGTCGATCTTTCCCTTCCGGCGAAGACCCGCCGTATCGATGAAGGTATATTCCTTTCCGTTATGCACGATCTTCGTATCGATCGCGTCACGGGTTGTGCCGGCAATGTTGGAGACGATCACGCGGTTCTGACCCAGCAGCTTATTGATGACGGAGCTCTTTCCGACATTCGGCTTACCGATGAGGGCGACCTTCACCGAATCATCCTCGTCTACTTCTGCTGTCTCGACCGGGAAGTGCTTGATTACCTCATCGAGCATGTCACCGACACCGAGCTGGTTTACCGAGGATACGCCGAACGGATCGCCGAGTCCCAGATTATAGAACTCATAGATATCATTTCCGAACTTCTGGAAGCTGTCGACCTTATTGACACAGAGAACGACCGGCTTTCCGGACTTCCGGAGCATATTCGCCACCTCATAGTCTGCATCGACGAGACCGGTACGTACATCCACGACGAAAATGATGACATCCGCCGTGTCGATCGCAAGCTGTGCCTGCGCACGCATCTGGGACAGGATGATATCCTGGGAATCCGGCTCGATACCACCCGTATCGATCAGTGTAAACTTGTTATTCAGCCACTCCGCATCCGCATAGATACGGTCACGGGTCACACCCGGCGTATCCTTCACGATGGAGATCTGCTTCCCTGCAATCAGGTTGAACAGCGTAGACTTACCTACGTTTGGACGGCCCACCACCGCCACCATCACTTTTCTCATATCTTCACCTTACTACGTGGTGCCCGAAGGCCCACATGCTATATATTGACATATTTAACTAAATAATTTTAGCATGAGATACATAAATCGGCAAGTTCCGTTCATCCGTCCTCAAACCCGTGGCCACGGGCTATACGACGAAGGGAGCCGGCTTGCGCCGGCTCCCTTCTCACATCACGTGAACCGAAGTTCAGGTGAATTAATTGTTGTACAGGTCGATGAGCTTCTTGAGGTGCTCATATCTAGCCTGAGACTCAGCCTGGTTCTTCTCGTCAAGAGCCTTTGCTCTCTCCGGGTTCTTAAGGCCGAGGGACAGGTAACGAACCTCACCCTTCAGGAAATCCTGGTATCCGGTGAAATCCGGCTCCTTGGAATCGAGAGTGAACTTCTTATCGCCACCAAGCGGGTTGTATCTGAAGTTGTTCCAGTAACCAGTCTGGAGTGCAAGCTTCTCCTCAGTCATAGCCTTCGCCATGCCCTTCTTGATGCCGTGGTTGATACAAGGTGCGTATGCAATGATCAGAGATGGTCCTGGATATGCCTCAGCCTCTGCGATCGCCTTTACAGTCTGCTGCATGTCGCCGCCCATGTTGATATGAGCTACATATACATAACCATAGGACATTGCGATACCAGGAAGATCTTTCTTGCCGGTCTCCTTACCACCTGCAGCGAACTGTGCTACTGCACCGGTCGGAGTCGACTTGGAGGACTGTCCACCTGTGTTGGAGTAAACCTCGGTATCGAATACCATTACGTTGATGTCCTTGCCGGAAGCAAGTACATGATCGAGGCCGCCGAAGCCGATATCATAAGCCCAGCCGTCACCACCGAAGATCCACTGGCTCTTCTTAGCGAGGAAGTCCTTATTCTTTACGAGATCCTTGGAAAGATCATCGGTCTTATCAGCAAGTGCTGCAACGAGCTTATCGGTAGCTGCACCGTTGGTAGCGCCGACACCGAAGGTATCAAGCCACTCCTGAGCGACATCCTTAACAGATGCATCCTTCTCAGCGAGCTCCTCTACTTCCTTCTTCAGTCTGGTACGGATTGCGTTCTGTGCAAGTAACATACCATAACCGAACTCTGCGTTATCCTCGAAGAGGGAGTTATCCCATGCCGGGCCCTGACCCTTCGCGTTTACAGTGTACGGTGTAGAAGGTGAAGAGTTACCCCAGATTGATGAGCAGCCTGTCGCATTTGCGATGTACATTCTCTCACCGAAGAGCTGAGTGATGAGCTTAGCGTATGGTGTCTCACCACAGCCAGGACATGCACCGGAGTACTCGAGTAACGGCTTCTTGAACTGTGAGCCCTTAACGGTGGTCTCCTTGAACTTCGCAACGACGTCATCCTTCTCAGGAAGCTTTACTGCGTAGTCGAAGAACTTCTGTCTGTCGAGCTCCTCAGCGATCGGCTTCATCTCGAGTGCCTTCGCGCCCTTCATGCCAGGACATACGTTTGCGCAGGATCCACAACCAGTACAGTCAAGTACAGATACCTGGATACCGAACTTGTAATCCGGCATACCGGTCATCGCCTTGGTCAGCATACCCTCTGGAGCGTTTGCAGCCTCGTCAGCAGTAAATGCGAACGGACGGATTGCGCCGTGCGGGCAGACATAAGAACAGAAGTTACACTGGATACAGTTATCCGGATTCCACTGCGGAACGTTTACAGCGATACCTCTCTTCTCGTAAGCAGCTGTTCCGGAAGGAGTTGTACCATCGACATAAGCATTGAACGCAGAAACAGGAAGTGAGTTACCCTCCTGAGCGGAAACCTTATTCTGGATGTTGTTTACGAAATCAAGAACATCCTTGGCACCCTCGGTCTTATCCTTGAACTCAAGGCCCTCATCCTGTGCGTTTGCCCAGTCTGCAGGGATCTCGATCTTCTCGAATGCGTTTGCACCAGCGTCGATTGCTGCCCAGTTCTTCTTAACGACATCCTCACCCTTACGGCCGTATGTCTTCTGTGCAGCGTCCTTCATCAGCTTGTTAGCCTCTTCCTTCGGGATGATACCGGTCAGTGTGAAGAATGCAGACTGAAGGATGGTGTTGATTCTTGTCGGGCCCATGCCGGTCTCAATACCGATCTTTACACCGTTGATGATGTAGAAGTTGATCTTGTGATCGTACATGTACTTCTTAACCTGGCCAGGGATGTGCTCTGCGATCTCATCCTTGTTCCATACGCAGTTGAGGAGGAAGGTACCACCATCAACGAGCTCCTGAACCATGTTGAACTTGGTCATGTAAGCCGGGTTGTGGCAGGCTACGAAGTTTGCTCTGTGGATCAGGTAAGTAGACTTGATCGGCTTCTTACCGAATCTCAGGTGAGACATGGTAACACCGCCGGACTTCTTGGAATCATAATCGAAGTAAGCCTGTGCGTACATGTCTGTGTTATCACCGATGATCTTGATGGAGTTCTTGTTTGCACCTACGGTACCATCTGCACCGAGACCCCAGAACTTACAGTTAACGGTTCCCTCAGGAGTCGTAACAAGTGCTGGACCAGCCGGCAGAGAAAGGTGTGTAACATCATCATCGATACCGATGGTGAATCTCTTCTTATCAACGTTGTTGTAAACAGCAACGATCTGAGAAGGTGTGGTATCCTTGGAACCGAGACCATAACGGCCGGAAAGGATGGTGCAGTTTGCGAACTCTGTGCCCTGAAGAGCAGCTACGACATCGAGGTACAGCGGCTCACCGATGGAGCCCGGCTCCTTCGTTCTGTCGAGAACAGAGATCACCTTGGTGGTTGCAGGAAGTGCCTTTACGAATGCGTCCTTGCTGAACGGTCTGTAAAGTCTTACCTTGACAACGCCGACCTTCTCGCCCTGCTTAGCAAGGTAGTCGATGGTCTCCTCGATGGTATCATTTACAGAACCCATAGCAACGATGACGTGATCAGCATCTGCTGCGCCGTAGTAGTTGAAGAGCTTGTAATCAGTACCGATCTTCGCATTCACCTTATCCATGTACTCCTGAACGATTGCAGGAAGTGCATCGTAGTAAGGGTTGGAAGCCTCACGAGCCTGGAAGAAGATATCCGGGTTCTGAGCTGATCCTCTCTCAACCGGGTGATTCGGGTTAAGAGCCTTCGCTCTGAACTCATCTACATACTCCCAGTCAACCATATCTCTGAGATCCTCGTAATCCCACTCCTCGATCTTCTGGATCTCGTGAGAGGTACGGAAACCATCAAAGAAGTTGATGAACGGAATGTGGCCCTTCAGCGCTGCAAGGTGAGCTACCGGAGTAAGATCCATAACTTCCTGTACAGATGACTCACAGAGCATAGCAGCACCGGTCTGACGGCATGCCATAACGTCGGAGTGATCACCGAAGATGGAAAGTGCGTGCGATGCAAGTGCACGTGCAGATACATCAAATACGCCTGGAAGCTGCTCGCCGGCTACCTTGTAGATATCCGGGATCATGAGCAGAAGACCCTGTGATGCGGTGAAGGTTGTAGTAAGAGCACCTGCAGCGAGGGAACCGTGAACTGCACCAGCAGCACCAGCCTCCGACTGCATCTCGGTTACCTGTACGGTCTCGCCGAGAAGGTTCTTTCTGCCTTCAGTGGCCCACTCATCTACATGCTCAGGCATGACGGATGAAGGAGTAATAGGATAGATAGCCGCAACTTCTGTAAATGCATATGAAGCATGTGCAGCAGCCTGGTTACCATCCATGGTTTTCATTTTTCTTGCCATAAGAATTCCTCCTGAAAAAATGAACTACCACTTGAAGCGGTTGTTATATGTACCCACCCATAGTGGGATATCATACTCGAAAAGAATTATAACATTTCCGCTATGAAATGCAAAACAAAAACGGGGCGTTACTAAATAAAATACAAGGAAATGCACAAAAAGATTATATCCTAGTAAACTACTATAGTATATATTGTACAGTCACTTCCCCACGTAACAGAAAAGAGCAGTCGCACACCACTGCAACTGCTCTCTTCTTAAGAAAATCTTCATGGGGTCTGACCCCATAAACTTCTGTTTAGATTCTGTTTAGAAAAATTTAATGGGGTCAGACCCCCTTACGAAATTCTTACGGGCCGTCCTGGATGATCTCATCGTCATCCGGGCCTTCCTGTGCCCCCGGTGCTTCGATGACCTCATGATTCGAGGCGCTCGTCTCCGGGGTCGGTGCCTCCGGCTTCTTCGCGGTCTCGGCCGGACTCGTCTCCGGAGCCGGTGACGGCTTCGTTTCACCGGTGGACGGCTTCGATCCGTTCTCGGCTATCGTGGATTCTGCTGTGCTTCCACTCTCCGCGGTTGACTCTCCGCTCTCTGCAATCGAGGACTCGGCGGTCGACTCCGTCGTTCCCGGCGCATACTGCTTCGGTGTATGACCACTGTAGTGTGCCGTATGATCCTTCACCTTCTCGGTCGTTCCGTCGGCCTTATGGATCACCTTATAGGCCTGCCACTCGGAGCCCGCAGAGCCCGCAGACTCTGCTCCCTCCTCCGGGGTGATGATCTTCGGTGCCGGCACCGGAAGGTCTGTGGTCTTCTCGCAGACGAGCTCCCAGCTCTCGCCCTTCGGAAGCACACGGACACCATAGATCTGAACGGTACAGGTCTGGTCCTCATACCATGCACGGATACCGATGGCGTGATCCGAATTATTGATAAACTGATAGTCCGGGCCCGGGTAGGAAACCGTCGCGTCGGCACCTGGTGTGACATAGGTCGGTGCGAAGGTATGAGAGCGACGATAGGTCGTCGTGAGACCCGAACGGAATACGGCATTATAGAGGGTCGAGGAAACCTGGCAGACACCGCCACCGATCTCCTGCACGACCTCGCCGTTATTATACGCGCCGGCCGCACCATAGCCCTTCGCCTCGGTACGCTGACCGACGGTCTTATTAAAGGAGAATTCCTCGCCCGGCTGGAGCACGGTACCGTTGATCGCGGCCGCTGCCAGCTTCACGTTCTTATTACGGGTCGCGTTGCTCGTGGTCTTCGTCGTGAAGCTGCCGATCGTGCCATACAGGTCCTTGATGGAGGAATCCGACGCGGAGATTTTCTCGCCCTCGCACTCGATGGTCGCGTCATAGACATGCTGACCGATCGACGCCATCACCTTCTGTGCGGTCGCCTCCGCATTCACAGCATAGCCCGCCACAGAGCCGCCGAAGACGAACTCGCCGCTCTCCTTATCGTAGCTTGTGATGTCGCCGTTCTTCGGGCTCATCTTCCATACGATGGCGAGCTGCTTCATGTAGTCCGAGATCTGCGCGCTCATATCCGGCAGTGTCAGCGTATAATCGCTGCCTGCACCCGTCGTGCTCTCGGTCTCACTTTCCGCTCCCGAAGCGTCTGTACTCTCCTCTGCTTCGCCCGAGGTCTCACCGCCGGCGGACGCCGTTGCAGATTCTTCCGCGATCGCCGCCGCATACTCCGTGAAGATCTGATCGACCTGCGCATCCACCTGCTCGCCGATGAGATCCGGGATGGTGAAGCTCTTCGCCTCCGGACGGATCGTCACGCTGGCATACGGATTATCCACAGCCACCTTCTGTACGGAGCCATCATTGTCACTCTCTCCGGAGCCGCTGCTCGTCTCGGTTTCCTTCACCTCATCATAGACCGAAAGATCCGGCATCTTGAAGCTGTCGATGGAGGGATTCGCGTTCTTCACGACGAGGTTCCAGCTGTAGGCACCGTGGATGGCCTGCTTCACCGCCTCACGGTTCATACCATTCAGATTCAGGCTCTGCGCGTCCGGCGAAATCGCGCGGAGGTCGAGGGTGATGTCCTTATGGATGGTATCGGTATCGGTATACAGAACGTTCTGTGTCGTCTCTTCCGCAGCCGCCGAAGATTCGTGCGTACCGCCGACAAATCCGCCGCGCACGGCAAACACGAGTCCACCGCCCACGATCAGAAATGCCAGCACCGCGCCGAGTACAAGCTTCATGTTCGGCCCATCCTGGGATCTCCGTCCGTAATCACTGCCGCGTCGCCCAGCTCTTCCAGTCGAACGACCGGTACGGCTTCCAGTGCCTGCAGTGGACCGGCTCCCGCCTGCATAGCTGCTGTGGCTGCCCGACGAACGCGGTCCCGTATATCCGCTGCTGTGACTGCCCGTACTGCTGTGGCCGCTTCTCGATGCCGCTCCACGCGCATGGGACTGTCCGCGTGCACGGGACTGTCCTCTGGATTTCTCAGAATATTCAAAATCGTCTCTCATACTATCTATATTTACTCCCTGAAGCCATTTCAAAGTTTTAAGGTTCACTAAAAAAGCGCCGCCCGAAGACGACGCCTATAATCTTAACAGGATTTCGAATCTTTGTACATGAGAGAAGCCGCGAAATACATGACGAATTTTTTACGGTTTTGTGAAGGCTTTCTTGTAATTTTTCGTACTCGCGGATGCTGCGCTTCTCTCCGATGCCGGCGGCCACGATATCACTGCTTTTCTTCGACGCCGACGCGCCAGGTTCCGACCGCCGTTTCCGGATTACTGTGAAAGAAATCATACACCTGACGCGCGGAATACTCGTCCATCGACGGGCAGTCCCGGAGCTCCTCGAGCCCGGCCACGCGGATATGGTCAATGTCTCCGAACCGCCGCATAAGTGCCTTCTTCCGTACTTCACCGATCCCCTTGATGTCGTCGAGCAGCGAGCGGATCTGCTTCTGCTCCCGGAGCGAGCGGTGGTAGCTGATGGCGAAGCGGTGCACCTCGTCCTGAATGCGCGTCAGAAGCTTGAAGGCCTCGCTGTTCTCCGCGATCGGCAGCTCCTCGTCCTGGTACAGCAGCGCCCGCGTCCGGTGATGATCATCCTTCACCATACCGACGACCGTGATGCTCGTGATGCCGAGCGCCCGCAGTACCTCCTCGCAGACATGCACCTGTCCCTTGCCACCATCCATACAGATGAGATCCGGGAAGTTCGAGAAGGAGCCGAGCTTATCATCCTTGCCGTCCCGCGCGTTCGTCTGCATCTCCGAGAGGCCATGCTCGAAGCGGCGCGTCAGCATTTCCCGCATCGAACGGACATCATCCGGCCCCTGGACGGACTGGATGCGGAACTTCCGGTAGTCGTTGTTTTTCGGCCGGCCGTTCTGGTAGACGACCATCGAGCCGACATTGAGCGCACCCATCGTGTTCGAGATATCGTAGGACTCGATACGAAGCGGAAGTCCAGGCAGTCCGATCAGTTTCTGAAGTTCTTCGAGGGCCCGGGCATTCTTCACATCCTGCTCGCGGTACTGCTGACGATAGCGGTTCATGAGGATACCGGCGTTCGTGATGGCGAGCTCGACGAGCTTCTCCTTCTTCCCGATCTGCGGGGTCACGATGTACACACGCTTCCCCTTCTCCCGGCTCAGCCACTGCTCCAGCACCGCCCTCTCCTCGAGCTCGGTCTGTACGAAGATCTCCCGCGGTACGAACGGAGTGCCGTTGTAGTACTGCTCGATGAAGTTCGTCAGGATGCTCTCGTCACTTTCCTCTGGGTCAATGTCGATGAACTGATGGTCACGGCCGATGATCTTCCCATCACGTACGAAAAAGATCTGAACGATGCAGTCCGCGAAGGAGCGGCGCATGCCGATGATGTCCCGATCCTCGGCATCATAGGCCACGATCTTCTGCCGGTTCTGGATTGCCTCGATTGCCCGGATCAGATCCCGCATCTCGAGTGCCGTCTCGAAATCCAGGTTATCGGAAGCGCGCTGCATGCGGCGAGTCAGCTCCTTCACGATGTCCTCGTACTTTCCGTTCAGAAAGTCGATGGCTCGGTCCACCTGGAGCTTATAGTCCGCCTGCGACTGCTTCCCGATGCACGGCCCGTCGCACTGGTGGATGTCATAGTACATGCACTTGTTCGCAAGCGGCGCATCCTCCGTAAACGACTTGTTGCAGTTCCGGATATGGAAGGTCTTCCGGATGAGCTCGATGACCTCATTGACCTGATCGTTCGACGCGTATGGACCGAAGTAACGGGCGCGGTCCTGGTACTGCTTCCGCACCTTCAGAATCCGCGGGTAGAGCTCGTTCGTCACCTTGATGTACGGATAGGTCTTGTCGTCCTTCAGCAGGGTGTTGTAGCGCGGCTTATGCTCCTTGATGAGATTATTCTCGAGCATCAGCGCCTCGAGCTCCGAATCGACGACGATGTACTCGAAGCGCTCCACCAGATGCACCATCTGCTGGATCTTCACGGATTTCTTATAGGATTTCTGGAAGTACTGCTTGACGCGGTTTTTCAGCACCTTCGCTTTGCCGACATAGATGATCTCATCCTTCGGGCCGTGCATGATATAGACGCCCGGGAGCGCCGGCAGCTTCTGGAGCTCCTCCTCGATATTAAACTTCGTATTATCTCTCATAGTGATGAAATAGCCGGTGGGTGCGCTTGGCGCGCCCACCGGCTCTGGATATTGATATGATTGTCGCAGTTTAGGCAGGGGACCCGGAGGGGGCGGCAACGGAGGCCATACGTAGAGACCGTGTGAAATCAAGCCGGGTCCCCTTAGCGGCACTTGGTACAATTTTCCTTAGCACCCTCTAGCAACGCTGAGTTTTCATCAAGAAAACTCAGCGATTGCAGAGGGCCTAGTGCCGCTTAGGGTCCCCGGCTTAGATTGAACCGGTCTCGGAGTACTGTGCCTCCGTTGCCGCTCCTCCGGGTCCCCTGCACTGAACTGCGACTACTATTTACTTCACGACGAAATTCAGGATCTTTCCAGGAACGAAGATCACCTTCACGATGTTCTTGCCCTCGAAGTACTTGCTTACCTGCTCGTTCGCCTTTGCAGCTGCGACGGCATCGTCCTGTGTCGCCTCTGCCGGGATGTCGATGTTGCCACGCACCTTACCGTTGATCTGGACACCCATGTTGATGACAGCATCCTTCGTCTTCGCCTCGTCGTACTCCGGCCATGAACTCAGGGTCAGAAGGCCCTCGCCGCCGATGGTCTCATAGATTTCCTCTGTGAGGTGCGGTGCAAACGGATGGAGGAGCTTGATGAAGGTGATGAGGTCATCACGGGTGATCGCACCGGCCTTCGTATAGTCGTTGATGAGGGTCATCAGCGCAGCGATCGCGGTGTTGAACTTCATACGCTCGATATCCTCGGAGACCTTCTTGATGGTCTTGTGGGTCTTCGTCTCGAGGCTCGGATCCTCCTTCTCGAGGGTCGCGATGTCGGTGAGACCGGCCACACGGTCCAGGAAACGCTTCACGCCACGTACACCCTCCTCGCTCCATGGCGCAGCGGCGGTGTAGTCACTCATGAAGAGCACATAGGTACGAAGGGTATCCGCACCGTAGAGGTCCACGATGTTCAGCGGGTCGATGACATTGCCCTTTGACTTCGACATCTTCTCGCCATCTGGTCCGAGGATGAGGCCCTGGTAGGTACGCTTCGCGTATGGCTCCGGTGTCGGCACCTCCTTGATGTCATAGAGGAACTGATGCCAGAATCTCGAGTACAGAAGGTGACGCGTTACGTGCTCCATACCACCGTTGTAGTGGTCGACCGGCATCCAGTACTTGAGCTTGTCCGGATCTGCGAAGGCACGATCGTTGTGTGGATCACAGAAACGGAGGAAGTACCAGGAGGAACCAGCCCACTGCGGCATGGTATCGGTCTCACGCTTCGCCGCACCACCGCACTTCGGGCAGGTGCAGTTCACGAAGCTGTCGATCTTCGCCAGCGGGGACTGTCCATCGGTACCCGGCTCGAAGTTCTCGACATCCGGAAGGGTCAGCGGAAGCTCCTCCTCCGGAACGACCACGGTGCCACAGTTCGGGCAGTGAATGAGCGGAATCGGCTCACCCCAGTAGCGCTGACGGTTGAACGCCCAGTCCTTCATCTTATACTGTACGCCCTCGTGACCGATGCCACGCTCGGTGAGGACCTCGAGCATCTTGTGGATGGAATCCTTCTTGTTGGTGAAGCCATCGAGGAAGCCGGAGTTCACCATCTCACCGTCGCCGGTGTAGGCCTCCTTTGAGATATCGCCGCCCTTGATGACCTCGACGATCTCAACACCGAACTTCTTTGCGAAGTCGTAGTCACGCTGATCGTGTGCCGGTACGGCCATGATCGCACCGGTGCCGTAGCCCATCATGACATAGTCGGCGATGAAGATCGGGATCTGCTTACCGGTGATCGGGTTGATCGCGGACAGACCCTCGATGCGTACGCCGGTCTTCTCCTTCACGAGCTGTGTACGCTGGAACTCGGTCTTCTTCGCTGCCTCGTCACGGTAGTTCATGACCGCGTCCCAGTTCGTAATCTGATCCTTGTACTTATCGAGTGTCGGATGCTCCGGAGCGACGACCATGAAGGTGACGCCATAGAGTGTATCACAACGGGTGGTATAGATCTCGAGCTTGTCATCGACGGCCTTTCCTGCCTGATCGGCGAGCTCGAAGTTGACGAACGCACCGGTGCTGCGGCCGATCCAGGACACCTGCTGCTGCTTGATGGACTCCGGATAATCGACATCATCGAGTCCCTTCAGGAGACGGTCCGCGTACTGTGTGATGCGGAGATACCATACGTCCTTCGAGAGCTGTACGACATCGCTGTGGCAGATGTCGCACTTACCGCCCTGGGAGTCCTCGTTCGAGAGAACGACCTTGCAGTGCGGGCAGTAGTTGACGAGGGTCTTCGCACGGAATACGAGATTATGCTCATAGAGCTTCTCAAAGATCCACTGGGTCCACTTGTAGTAATCCTCATGAGAGGTTGCGATCTCACGGCTCCAGTCGAAGGAGAAGCCGACCTTCTCCATCTGATCCTTGAAGTGCTGGATGTTCTTCTCCGTGATGATATGCGGGTGGGTGTTGGTCTTGATGGCATAGTTCTCTGCCGGCAGTCCGAAGGAGTCGAAGCCCATCGGGAAGAGGACGTTGTAGCCCTGCATTCTGCGCTTACGTGAGAGCACCTCGACGGAGGAGTATGCCTTGATATGACCGACGTGCATGCCGGCACCTGACGGGTATGGGAACTCGACGAGTCCGTACCACTTCGGCTTCTCGCTGAAGTCTACCGCCTTGAAGGCCTGGGCTTCTTCCCACTTCGCCTGCCACTTCGGTTCGATCTTTTTAAAATTATACTTCATAATCTGTATCCCCTTGTGATTCAGTTTCTTACGAATTAACGTTTATTCAACAAACTCCAATTATAACAGAAACCCGTGCCGCGTCAAAGGGCTCTTTCATAATGTATCATCATATGCGCTATAACTCAGTTTTCGGAAGACTCCGCGGCGGTTTCGACGGCGTTTGCGGCATCCTCCTTCGACTGGGCGATGGATTCGAGGGCGGCGGCGCGGCTTGCGGCTTCGCTTTCCTCGGCGGCGCGGCTCGCGTCGATGGCGGCCTGGGCGTCGGCGGCACGCTTCGCCTTTATCTGCTGATCTTCCTGGGCAGCCTGCTCATCACTCAGGTAGGCACTCCAGTCGTATTCGTTGCTGGCGTTCCAGATGATCCACTCGTCATAGCCGGCGTCGTAGACCGCCTGGATCTGCTGGCGGATCTCCGCTGCACCGTAGCGCTTGAAGTTCTGCAGCCAGCTGGCGGTGAAGCCCTGCAGCCACGGGCGCACGATCGCCTGATGCACGCCTTCGGTATAGTCGAGGGCGAGGTCCTTTCTGGAGGCATTGCACGCGCCGAGAATGGCCTTATATGGTTCGAGATCCGGGACCTCGAGACCGAAATTTCCGTTTCCATAGTGGGATGGGTAGATCATCGGACACATATAATCGACCGCACCGGCCATCACCGGGTAGTCCTGTCCGACTGAGACGGTATCGACGTAGGAGCCGATGATGGTTCCGAAGACGTCGGTAGACATAAATACATTTTTTGCTGCGAGGCGATCGGAGGCGAAGCGGACGAACTCGGTGATGATGTCCGTCTTATCCATGCCCTGGGTTTCCTCCTCCGGGTAGACGACGCCGTTCATGCCGCGGTCGGTACAGAAGCGGACGTAGTCGAACTGGATCTCGTCGAAGCCGGCGTCGGCGCACTGCTCCGCGACCTGGACCTTATACTCCCAGGCGTCGCGGTTATACGGGTCGACCCAGGCCATGCCGGAATTATCGGTGAACACGCTGCCGTCGGCGTTATGGTTCATCCACTCCGGCTTCACGGTCGCGAGGTAGGGGTCACGGAAGGTGACGATACGGGCGATGGTGTAGATGCCATGCGCCTTCAGCGTCTTCATCAGGGACGGGAGGTCCGGGATGGTGTCTTCCTGAGATCCGATCTCGTCGATCAGCGGGGAGGACATCTGGTACTCGATGCGGCCCTTATCGCCGAGGATGTCGATCACGACGGCGTTTAGCTCGGTCTCATCGATGTGCCCGATGATGTCCTGCATGCGCGAGGAACCGGCAGTGACTGCCGTAAGGTAGATTCCCTTGACGCGCGTTGCTGTTTTCTGTGGAAGCTTTTTCGTCCAGACCGCCGCTTCTGCTGCGGCGAGACTTTCTGCCTCTTTCATACTCTCCTTCTGTGCCAGGGATTCGGCGAATCTCGATTCCTCTTCGGATTCGGATTCATATTCCCGGAGCTCGTCGGATTTATTCACGTTATAGACCAGCGGGTTCTGCCGCTGACATCCGAGGAGCAGGACACAAAGGATGAGCAGGATGCTACTTAGCTTTTTCATATAAAACCTCAACGTTTCGCTCAAACTTTTGGGCTATTATACCACTTTCTCGGAAAACTGCATATTGCGGAGCTAATCGGCCGGGTTTGCGAAGCAAAACGGCCGCATTCCGTTTCTGAACGGTCGGCACGAGCTCTATCTTAGTGGTCCACTCCTTTATAATGATGCT